>JABHIW010000156.1 GCA_018670825.1 Candidatus Scalindua sp.
AATACAAGAAATCCAGAGGCAGTAAGAAGGTGCTTCGCAAGTGGTTGGATGGTGTAGCCCGAACAAATCCGGGTCTATTTTCCCACTGGCAACTTCCAGGTGTCTCGGTCTCGGTTGTACGATAAGAGCCGTATGAGGTGAGAATCTCACGTACGGTTCTGTGAGAGGCTTAAGGGGAAGTTCCTTTTGCCTACTCGACAGCTATGTGTTTGATAAAATAGGGATTAATGCTAAAAACAAGGTTATATTCGGTCTTAAAGCCTCTTTTTGAGGCCAAAAACGACGTTATAAGGATTATAGGTTTCTACCATCAAAATACTTCTTTTACTCCACTGACGCTTCTTGCTCAAATATTTCCCATAGAAGAATTTTAGGCTCCTCAAAACTGAATAATGAGTTGCAGGGGAAGTAAAAGAAACTAAATCAGTCTTATCCCCGTTTTCATGATCTCTTTTGCAAATGGGTTTTCCAGATTAAAATCAACAGGAGCAAAAGGAATTACTTCTATTTGACTACTTATTGAAAGCGTAATCCTTCTTATTTTATCCTTATCATCAATTCGGTTACCCACAAAAAGATCTGAAACTAATGCAATATCTATATCACCCCACTCATGACTATTCCCCCTTGCGCAACTGCCAAAAAGTATGGCTTCCTTGATTGGGATATGATTTCGATCTAATGCTTGGAGAAATCTATCTATTGTATTTTTGACTTTAAGAGAGATCTGAACCATTTGTAAAACTCCTCTATTTTACCAAAATACTCACTCGTAAATTCAGCACTGCAACGTTTATAAAATTCCAGCTTATAATCAGGGTAACGTATCTGAATATTAAAATCATTTATTTTATCCAGATTAAATTTTTGATCTTTATCTAATTCAATCCCAGACAATTCTGCTAATCTTACCAGGTTGTGCATCTTTGGAGGCATTTTATTATCATTCCTCTCTACAAATATCGCTTTCAAAATTTTTTCTAGTGCTAAATGCCCCACAAATAAACACCAATCATATCTTTTCGAATTAAATATGGTTTTAGCAGATTCAAGGTCATGTTGAGCACTCTCAAGCCAGTATTTTATATGTTCCTCTTTTATCATTTATTTTGATATACAGCATTAATTTGTTGAGTTAATTATTTAAGCCTTTATTGTGTTATAGCAACTAAGAGAACCAATTGGGATCAAATTATCTATTGATAAAATGACGTTATAAGGATTATAGGTATTCTATCCTCTAAATACTTCTTTTACTCCACTGGCACTTCTTGCTCAAATATTTCCCAAAGAAGAATTTTAGGCAGTTATTGATTCAATTTTAGTTTTTCCTGTAACCATGATGTACAGTGATTCCGGAGCAATATCAAACCCACATTCCCAAGCTAATGTAGGCCATGAATCTAAATAAAAATTTGAAAAAACAATAGGGTCACGCAAAGCAGTAGCGACTTTATATTCATATACAATATCCTTAAGGTCAACTTCTCCTGATTCTTCTGTATTAAATTTTAAGAATATTTTAAAATCTTTTATATAACGTGCTTCCAATAGATAAACGCACTCCATAATGTTCCCCCATATTTAAACAAGTGGTTTAATACCATGAAATTCCTTGGTTTCCCACATTTGCAAAAGTTCATTTTGATGTAATTCTGCCCATTCTTCTACAAGTCCACGAACCTTGGCAGGAATGGACCCTGCAGTGATGTTCAAATTTTTTATACTCATTGCTGCTCGATACTCATTATATTTCACATGAAAATGAGGCGGATTATGCTCATCAAAATACATTGAGATAATAATCCCAAGAAATCTGCTTATCTCTGGCATTACTGTTCCTCTATTTTCTCAGTTTAAATATAATAAGTTTTCCCACCTTTTCTATATAGTAACAGATTTTAATAGCATATCTGAATTGTTTCAAGTGTAATCCGTTACGGGTTTTCAATTGGGGACTAATAACATCGCTGATTATTGTAGCATATTTTAGCCAAGGGATGGAGTCTGACCAAGCTATGTGTTTGATAAAGCAGGTAATAATGCTGAAAACAAGGTTATATTCGGTCTTAAAAGCTTCTTTTTGAGACCAAAAACAATATTCTAAGGATTGGGATTTGTGCCGTTGGAGAAAGGGTGGAATTTCTTGAACAGTTATTATCTTCTTCTTATTTCTCCACTTAAATGATCTCTGGCAAAATCTGAAAATAAGTCAAAGTTTTACCGTAATTCGCTATTGGCTATCTGAAAACCAGTACTGAAGAAAGTCTTTTGTAACTAACATTGTCTCTTCAGCTTTTTCTCCTGCATTCTCCGCATCGATCTTTTGGTATTCCTCATAAGGCAGCCACAAATTATCATCTATTATTCCAGGGTATCTGCTAAGACTAACTTCCGGTTCTATTCCATCAGATATTGACGCTATTTTGAGAAGTTTTTCAGTCCACGGTTCGGGAATATCTCTTTCACTTAATGATTTCTTCAGTACTTGACCCACAAAATGTGTCTTTTGGAAAATACCGATTGAGATAAGCACCGCTTTTATACATTTTTCCACTGACTGTTGGAAATGATACACCGATTTATCGTAGAAATTTTCTTCAATTAATTTCTTACCTATAAGAAAATCTCTTTCTCCATCCTTGAGCATAGACAAAGCAAAGTCTTTGTTACTTACATTAGAGAGATATGTTGCTACACCTTGTTTTACGGGAAATCTCCAGGCTCCTCCTACTCTGTTTATACCATTTGTTCTCGTATAATTCCTGGTTTCTCTAATAAGCGTTTTTATGAAGTTGTTTTTATCCAATATAATAATTCCATCTTCCGCTATATCAAGAAAGAGAGGATTATGATTTTTGAAATTGGAAGTAACCTCTTGTGGTGTAAACAAAAGTATATCAAACGGCAATGACGGGAGGCATTGTTTTAATAGAATTATCTCATCTCCTCTTCTATGCCGTTTTGGATTGATACCGTCTCCAATGATGAGTAGATCATAATCAGAACTTGGAGTAGGTTCTCCCATTGCCATTGATCCAAAAAGAAGCGCACCACTAACATTAAATGATAACCTGGCACCTTCAAGTACTATTCTGATATCAAATAATAATTCATTGTTCACCTTTTTACTCCAAAAGTAAGTACATATAAACAGAATCCCCATTCAACCGGTACATTTGGATGTGAGTGTGCAATTATATCATTTCCTCGTAAGGCCACAACCAAAAAGAGCTTCTGTATAGGGTAGAGTAGAGAGCAGGCGTAGTGGCTACAGGTTGAAGTTTGTGTTCACCGGTTCTCTCCCTTTCGTCTGTGAGTGTCCCAGTATTACAACCATACCCTATTTTCAACTCCCCCCTCATCAAACCGTGCGTATCCTTTTAGAATACACAGCTTTCCAATTATCTTCTCCCAAAGGCTTTCACTATTTCCTGCTTGACCTTTTGGTATAGTTTCCGCTGAAGATTTCGAATCTTTTCCGGAGTTTTCAGCATTTACGCAATCTCCTTTCCTTTCTTCTTATGAAACGTGATAAAGGTATTGCCCCTTCCCTCTTTCAAGGTTATGTTGTCCTTGAAATAATAGCGGTACTATTTAGATATAACTGGCAGCTAGTGTCATTGCAAATACATTATTAGGGCTTCCTTCTTTACAAATTAAATAATGAAGATTCTCTTGTATCATTCTTAATGGAAAGTCTGCATTTGTTTTTTACACATTATGTTTTTACTTCTGACGCAGAAGTCTCAGTTCTGCAACACACCTGATATTCTCAGGATGTTGCCGGTTTCCGGCGATATTTGAGCCGCAGATGATCCCATGCCAAAGTATATATCCTCTTCTGAAATCTCAAAAGAGCGGGCAAAGGTATTTGCTTCAAAACGCACTATTTCCTGCCAGGTTACCAGATCTTCTGACCTCAGCACCTTAACCCAATTTTTGTATTTCCCATCAGCCGGTTCCGGGGCACTGTTAATTAGAACATAACAATAAGACCCGTTTACAACGATGTCATATGGCGCGTCGCCTTCCGGGAGTTGTATGTTATTGGATCTCTCAATGGATGTGGCTTTGAACAGCCCAAAGGGCATCCACTGGTGGTCAATGCTGTTGTTGGCCCCAATGTAAACCAGCGTATCTTTAAATCTTACTGGCCGAACCACAAGCATGTTCTTCACCGCTGTTACATCCGGGAATAGATTGACAAGTACCTGGTGAAAACCTTCTTTATTATATTCAAACACAGCATTACCGAAAGTAGAAGTGTACAGCTTATTGTTTAATGGAAAGAGGGTAAAAGCTCGTCTTTTCGGTAAATCAAAAATATTCCAGGTTTTTCCATTATCATCAGACATTGCAATTGCGGCTCCGTTTGTTGTCCCAAGGGCGGCAAACAATTGTTCCCTAAATTTGAGCATATCATAGTTGTGGATTGCATCGGGAATGGTACGAATCTTCTTCCACTGGCCTTCTTCGAGTATATAGAAATTGCCGAGGTCCCATGCCTCCTTTGGATCATGTCCCGGAGTAATGAGCTGCCCGTCAATTATTCGAAAGTGATCTATTTGTTCGTCGTCTACAACAAATTCTTTTACAAAACGGTTATCATCAATGTCCCAGTACCAGATATCTACCGGTCCGGCGTTAGGTGCCGGGCCCATGTTGTTGCTGTTTCCGTGCCCCAGATAGATTCTACCGTTAAAAACCTGCATGTCCCATACATTACGGGCGTAGGAGTTGCTCCCATCCCGGTATTTTCCCTTGAAGGGATTGCCGAGTATCTCTATATTCTTACCGGCAATGACATTATGTTCTCTGTCTGGAATGGGGTTATATACAGGGGAGAAGGTGGCATGAATTCGCAAATGAATTTTGTCAGGTAATAATTGCTTCAACCACATTTCCCTGGACACTTCTTGCCTTCCATGCAGAAATGAGGTCTTCTCTTTTATAAATTCCCTGAAATGCCAATCATTACGAAAGCCATGATTAGACAGATCCAGGTCAAACTCCAGCGAGTAGGCAATGTTTTCAACTGGTGGATTGTTCTTCCCCAACGAATTTGGAGGTATTTTCTTTATAGAGGTCTGAGCAGAATAGGATTCTGTTTTACCGCGCCAGGACACTTTAACGGTTTGAATGTACTTTGATTCCAGGGCATCAATAAATATCCAGGGATCTTCGTATACTTGCAATATAACTTTTTTAGGCCATTCGAGATTATTGAAATCTACCGTTCGTAAATCTATTTTAAGCGTTGCTTCAACTCTTTCATCTGCAAAAAAGCTTAGCTTCCCATCAGCACAATTACCAAGTCCGGAATAGAAGTAAGGTCCTGCCTGTGCATCGATTTGAACGGGAGACTGCATTGCCGGCCAATCCTTATTCAGGTAATATATATTTTTCTCAAGTCCCACCGGCAAGGGTTTTTCTTTTAAAAAGAAAATAATACATAAGGACAAGATTAACAATATAACAAGTGACCACATGAGCTTCGTCATAGTTATTAAGCCTTCAGAATATTTTTTTGAATAGACAATATTTAAACAAGTTGGTTAATTAAATTATTTAAGAATTTCAAAGCCGATTACACTTCAACTTCACTCAGCGTGACATCACTCCCTGCCTGAAATGGTTGTTAGTCAGACAGGCGGAGCCGAGGAATCTAATTTTAAGTGCCAGTCGACCCTATTCTCCATAAGTGAAAAACTGCGAGACAGCAGCAGGCCAAGGATGAAGTTGACAGGAAAAAGCTCTGTGATATTGTGTTAATAATATTCAAGAATTGCTCGATTTAGGTATCGGCAAAAGTTGAGATTACTTTATATTCTTTATACCATTGGTGTCTGTTATAGGTAAATCACCAGTTCTTATCCATGCACGGTAATGAGACTATCCTCCCCGTCCTTTGCGATCCCAAGATAATGGTACTCTGTATTCTACGAAATCACGACATCTGGCCCAAAGAATAACATTAATCATTATAGAATCCAACGACATATTATTATAAAGAATATGAAACGGAGCTTTTGCAGACTGATATGGAAGCCAACAGACGGTATCAGCAAATATGTTTATTATTAAAAAATTCCTGGTGTTTTGCATGGGCATGATGGACGATGCATCATCGTTTACGTTATGCATTAAGATTACTGTGTATAGTTCGTAAACATACAGGAAGGAATGTCTTGCCCGTATGTATTAATTTTGATAATATCAGTCGGAGCAGCATTAATCAAAACTAAGTATTTGATTTTCATTTCGTTAATTCATAATACCTTGAATCATCGTGGTTATATGACTACCTTTAATATATGTTAAATATCACTGAAAATTCTGCACTATTGGAAACAGTCCGGTATATGCATACAGAATTGAAATTGTGTGGCAAACCCAAAAATGCTCTTTTACCTATTTCTGATGGTCTTCTGTTATATGTTTTGTCGCTTCTCAGGGATGAAAAGCCTGTTTTACCAGATGCTTCAAGGACAGAATGGAATAAGTTTATTTCTGTTTTAATGCCTCACAAGATATTGCCACTCCTTTACTGGAAGATTAAACACCTAACCCCAGAACTTCGACCACCCAAAGAAATAACCAATCAAATGCTACAGCGCTTTTTAATGAGCAGTCACCTGTCTCTTAAAATAGAAAAGCAGCTTGGTGAGATTATTGAGACTTTTGATAGAGATGGCATAAGTATACGTGTTTTAAAGGGGCCGGCATTGGCAAGAATTGTGTATCCTTCACCCGCAACAAGACCTAGTGGTGATATCGATATATTAGTCTGTCCTGAGCAGATGATCCAGGCACGAGAAACTCTTTCAGGCATGGGATACAAGTGTCTGGAGAAAAGATTTGAAACCTTTCGTGATTTTCATTGTGATGAGGAGTTTGTCCATATAAAGGACCCAAAGAATAATATTAGAGTTGAAATACACTGGGCATTAAATATGTTTTCGAATATTAAATGGAAGATTGATATTAATGAGATAGCTTCCCGATCAGTAGAGGTTGAAACGCCAGACTTAAGTTTTAAGACCTTACATCCGGCAGATAACCTTATACATGCAGCGCTACACATGCTTATAAGACACCCTCAGGATATAAGATTGATATGGATCCACGATTGCGCAGTACTTGCCCGCTATCTTACGTTAACGAATGGTTGGAAAATGTTAATAGAAAGCAATAAAGATCGAGAAGTGTGTATCATATTAAAAAAAGCATTGAAGATGGCACAGATTTGGTATAACTTGAAGGTTCCACCGGAATTTAACAATCTCATTCTACCGTCTGAAACTTCTGGCCAGACTAATTTAGCCTGGTCTGACCCTATTAAATGGGTAAATAATCAGATATTAGTATTCCCTTCTAAACTTCTCTTCTCTGATGACTTATCTTTATTTAATAAGGTGCAACGCTTCTTTCACATCATTTTTCCTCATCCGGATACCATACGAATGAAATACCCACCATCCCATAGATGGTTGCTTCCCTTCTCATATATACGCCGCTGGTGGAACTGGTTTACGAAGTTAATCTCTTGTACTAATGAAATGCGGATTTAGCAAACCCGACAATTTCACGCAGGTGAGTAATAATTCTAAAAACAATTTACTCTGATCCTGGCGGATAAGAGGGCTTCTACCTCTGTTCGTATTTTGAGCAATAACACTTTACCTTCTCAACAATATCGAAAAGTTTATTTGTATATTTTAAGATATCTTTAAATAAGTCGATCAGGTTTTGATTAGTATATTCATGGACAATCTCATTTCTGAAATCTTTCATCTCCCTTATTTCATCAATAGACTCGAAAAACCCTCTTTTATGTGCCCTGTTTATAACATCAATCAATGTCCCCTGATCCTCAAATTCTAATTTGTCAATACTTCTGAAAACCTTTTGGATAACAATGTCGATCATTCTTGCATATCTACTAGTCAATGTCTCAAAACTGTCAAATTCGTCATCACTATACTCTTTTTTTGCACCTATACTGCTACAAATATTATATGATCTCTTCAAATGATAAAGGGAGTTATCAAGAGTTTTAAGTGTATCTGATAAATTGTTTATATAATCTTCTTGATTCATAACAAAACCCCTTCGTTCAGGACAATTCTTGTAAAGGGTTTTTCTTTGTCCTTAGCAAGAACTATATCTATCTTTTGTTCACCTAGTTCATCATACAACCTTAGGCGCAACTTCCTTTTGTCCGCATTATTGATTTTGTCGGACATTATTAACAAATCGATATCTCCCCCTTTTTGATTGTCATACACTCTGGAACCAAAAAGATAAATTTCTGCATCTTGGTCAAAGTTTCTGACAATCTGTTTAATGATCTCTATCTCATGTTCCTGTAATCTCATTTTATTAGTTATAGAAGAGAAAATAAGATGTGGAGCTTTTGCGAGTATAATATGATAACTCTATCTGGAAATTCCCACGGATTTATTTCGAACGACAAGGATAGTCTTGCAAAAGCCTCATTTGTATGTTACCCAAAGACTAAATTATCGTCAACGTGTTTTTTAAGGCAGAGAAGATGTGTTTTAATGATTATAGCGCTTATATCCTGGAGAGTTCAAGGAGCCTGCCGTTTTCTCTGGATATGAGTTCATCCCATGTGCCGGTTTCAACAATCTTGCCATTATCAACCACTATAATCTGGTCGGCATTGCGGATAGTGCTCAGTCGATGGGCAATAATGACTATTGTCAGATTGCCGTGAAGTTTCTCGATAGATTCCTGAATACGCCTCTCATTCTCTGTATCCAGGGAACTGGTGGCCTCATCCAGAATCAGGAGCTGAGGTTTCATTAAGAGCGCCCGGGCAAGGGCAATTCGCTGGCGTTCACCACCGGAAAGTCTGACTCCTCTATCGCCAAGTAATGTATCCAGTCCCTGAGGCAGCCTTTCCACAAAATCTCTTGCGGTAGCGTGTGTCAGGGCCGCCAGTATATCCTCTTCATTAACACCGGGATTAAACCACAACAGATTCTCACGCACGGTATCGTTTAAGAGATAATTTTCCTGGGGAACATATGCAACCGCCATTCTCCACGACATTAATAAATCTGAAGCCAGGGGTTTCCCGTCGATCAATATCTCGCCGCAATCCGGATAAAGCACTCCCATGAGCAGGTCAGCTATGGTGCTCTTTCCCGAACCGGAAGTCCCGACAATGGCCGTGGTCCAGCATGCAGGTATGGAAAATGACAGAGACTTTAAAACATCAGGGCCTTCTCCTTTACGATAACGGAAGAAAACATTCTTGAAGCAAATGCTGTTATTTATTCTTAACGACGAAACATTGTTTCCTACGATATTTTCTGCAGCATCCTTACAGGCTTTCTCTATTTCAAGAAATGAAGTTAAGGCAGGTTGCACGTGTAATAGTTGCTGAAAATTTTGCTGAACAGATGATATCTGGGGCATCATACGTGTAAATATGAAAAGCAGGAGCAGAAGAGTGACTGTAGATATGCTGACAACCTCTATTGAAATATAGATAAAGAAAGACATGATAACCACGCTGATTATGCCAAACCACATCTTGGTAGTAGCCGATTCATATACAAATTTGGTCACGTTTCCCGTAATCATGGCAGTGATCCTCTTAAAACGGTCTATACTTCTCTCTTCCGCGCAAAATATTTTTGCCAGTTTCATACTGCTGAGATGTTCCATAATTATTGAATGCAGCCTTCTGCCGAGTCCTGTTTCCACTTTGCCCGTTTGCCTTGAAGCCATTATCTTATTCTTTAAAATGAATAGTAACAGTAAGCTGCAGAACAGCGTTATTATAGTCATAGTAAATGACAGACTTAAGGCTATGATTACATATATACCAAGCATTATTGAGGAGGAAAAAAACTGAATCAATGTGTTTGCACCATTTCCCAGTCTGTTTACGTCTATCGTAAGGGTATGGGCATAATCAGAGGAACGTGTTCTGGTAAGAAATATCCATTCGGCATGACATATTGCGACATATAAACGATTACGCAGGGTTTGCACAATATTATATTGAATACTGGCATTTAAGAATTTCTGTGTTCTCATAAGTATTTCACGACAACTGACAAGCAGTATATAAATCAACAGGATGGTAACCAAATTCTTCGGAAGCCTCAGGATATCAAAGGCAACGGACAAAAAGGTGTTGATGTGGCCTGTCATGCCGCTGTCACTTGTAATGCCCACGAATCCTAACAACGGCACAATCATCAGGACCCCGATTCCGCCAAGGAGGGACTGGAAGAGTATTAGCAAAAGGGCAAAAATGGCCTTCCTGCCTGCAATCTCAAGAATAGTTTGTAAGAATAGCTTCATTAGTATTGAGAGCGAAAGAATGATGTAATTTGAGACTTTAAGTTTATGAGGGAAGAATATAACCAAATAAAGCAATTTGTGTTGCCGCAACCTCCGGGTTGCATAACTTATTGAAAACCTTAGATGACATAAGAACAGGCGTACTCCTATCCATATAATTGAAATTATTAATGGTTAAACGAGTGGTGATTGACAAGAAAGAGGATAAATATATAGGAACTTTATAGCATGAATTACTAAATACCTGAATTACTCAATTAATTAACGTGTTTTTACCGTCAGCAAAGGTTGAGATTACGTTATACTTTTTTACGCCTCTCCCACCCGTAATATTCATATCACCAACTCTTACCCATGCATGGGCAATAAGCTTGCTCTCCTCGTCCTTTGCAACTCCCAGATATACCGTACTATGTATTCTGCGCAGTCTCAACATAGCCTTGCCTGCCATTGCCTGTACAAGACATTTACAGTTAAAAGGCAGATATTTAGATCCTCTCTTTATTGATTTATCTATGGTAAGCAGTTTTTGTTTAAGCTTCTCATCCACTTCTTCCTGTAGTTCGTTCATATGTTTACCAAGGAAATGAGCGTACCAACGCAGGGGAATAGTTATCCTTACCAGACTGGCGAGAGTAAGGAAAAGATTGGCTTCAAGGAAAAGCAGAAACTCTAACGGACTTAAACGAAACAGTTTGGAAAAGGTTCGAATTATCATGATATTTTTAGAAGATTTTCTTTTGTAAGATCATTCAATACGTTAAGGACATCCTGTTCACAGGTCTCCCGTTCCACATTATACTCATCTATCAACCGATCGCAGAGTGTGGAAACGGGTATCGGTTTTTCAATTAAGGCCCATATACGGCTGAGTACCTTGTCCATTCCATAATAGTTACCCTGCTCAATACTCATGAGCACCGTTTCACCATCCAGTTCAGTTGATACCTGATCCTCACTTTGTGCGACAACTGAATTAAGATCTATTTCATTGTTGCCCATTTGTTCCTCCTCACCTTAATGAAATGAACTAAAAATTACTTAATTATTTAAGCAATTTAGGTATAGAAAAATTATTGAAAATAGATTACGCAAATTAAAAGAACAGAAACTTTATTAGTAATTTCGGCTTCTCTTTCCATCGTCGTTTCCCACTTATAGCAATTATAATATAAAGTATACAAAGAAAAGCCAATGATTTTTTGTTTATTGAAGAAATCCGGAATATCCTTAGTCCCCTATTTTTACAACATTATAGCTCTTTTGGCTAATTTTCGAGTCATAAGCCCTTAATATCAATACCAAATATTTCTGCTTTTGTATTCTCGGACAGCCTGTTTATATTTGATATTCGTTTTACTGAAAATAACACCAAAATGTAGGAATTTAACACAAAAAGATTAATCAGTTTCAGTATCGTCCGGTTAGGTTTTTGCGTAGTAAATTAATAACAAAATAATTTCTTTAGGAGCCATTATTTGCTTGACTTCTTGAAATAAATATTCGTGGCAAAATCATTATAACACTTTAAATATAAAGGAGTTATAAGAAT
>JABHIW010000157.1 GCA_018670825.1 Candidatus Scalindua sp.
CATACAACGGTTGAGGAGAATAAGAGTGCTATTATTACGCTCAGAAAGTATGGCATTGAGCCAAATTATGGGTTCATCATGTTTGATCCGGATTCTACACTTGCTGATGTAAGAGAAAATTTTGAATTTCTCAAGGAGATGAAGATGCTCAATATCCCAAGTATTACGGCACATCTCTTACACCATAAGCAGACGATATTCCAGGGAACTTTCGATTATAAAATGAAAAGCAATGGTTCCAAACCGGATTCTGAAATTATGTATGAATGCGACTATGAATTTAAGGAAAAGTCTGTAGAAGCTCTATCTGAAGATATAAACACCTTTTGCATTCAATCACTAAAAGAGATCTTTGAGAACAGAGATACTAAAAACAGTAACTTTGATTCTTGTGTGTATGATAAAAATGACCTGTTTTCCCGGCAGATGAATGAGAAACTGATTGAGCATTTCGAAAAATCATTGTGTTTGCTCGAAAATATAAGATAAGTAATAGTATTAATGACTGGAAAATCATGCAATACTCAATAAACGTTGTTGCTATATTATTTTACTATATGAAAAAGAGAGTCTGTGAATGATAAAAAGGAAGTTGCTGATAATAGTGGCAGTGTTTGCCTCTTTTCTTGGTGGTATTGTTGTGGCTTGCACATGTAAATATTTCGATCTGGAGAAGATTAAGTATAGATTTGAATCACGTCCTCGATTAGCTTCCATGGGATCGTCGAAACCCCCTTATTCTCAAGATTACGATTTTACACAAGACTGGTTTACCAACAACATACTGGTTTGGGAAAAGGCTTTGCATTCCTTCAAAGGAAAACCCAATATACATTATCTGGAGATCGGCTTATTCGAGGGAGGATCGGCTGTTTGGATGTTGGAAAATATTCTGACCCACCCAACGGCCAGGCTCACAGGTTTGGATATCTTTTCAGGCAATGTAAAGGAAAGATTTATGTCCAATATAGAGCGTTGTGGAGCTGAAGACAAAGTGAAGACAATTATAGGTTCTTCACAGGTTGAGTTGAGAAAATTGCCCATTGACTCTGTTGATATTCTATACATTGATGGATCCCATTTTGCAAAAGACGTTCTAGAGGATGTAGTTCTGAGTTGGCGGCTTCTTAAAGAGGGTGGGATACTTATTTTTGATGACTACCTATGGTGTTTAGGTATACCATCACGAGAAAGGCCTAAGGCTGCTATCGATATCTTTATGAAGTATTTTGGTAAGCATTTTGATGTTATTCACAATGATTATCAGATAATTCTTAAGAAAAGATGATAAGGGGTTGTTTTTCTATTAGTACGAGTTGCCATAGGATTTCAAAGATTTCATCATGTTCGAGCCTGATTCAACACTTGCAGATGTAAGAGAGAATTAAGGAGATGAAAATGCTTAATATCCCAAGTATTACGGCACATCTCTTACACCATAAGCAGACGATATTCCAGGGAACTTTCGATTATAAAATGAAAAGCAATGGTTCCAAACCGGATTCTGAAATTATGTATGAATGCGACTACGAATTTAAGGAAAAGTCTGTAGAAGTTTTATCTGAAGATATAAACACCTTTTGCATTCAATCACTAAAAGAGATCTTCGATAACAGAGATACTAAAAACAGTAACTTTGACTCTTGTGTGTATGATGAAAATGACCTGTTTTCCCGGCAGATGAACAAAAAACTGATTGAACATTTTGAAAATTCCTTATCTGCATTTGAGAACAGGGAGGAAAATGCTTTGCCACAAAGCCACAAAGCCCCCAAGGTTTTTTTGTGATTTTGTGCCTTCGTGGTGAAAAAAACTTTAGTCACTTCAAACTTCTTGCCCGACGTGTTTTTTGGCGGGTAGCTCACTTTAGTCACTTATTTTAATCTATAATCTTATAGAAAGGGTCGAATGAAAAAATCTACGAAAAAATATTATGTGTATTTTGCTGTTGGAATGTTTGCAGTGGCAAGTATTGTGTTAATGATCATCAATAAACCCTAGGATAAGAACAAGGCATGA
The DNA here is from genome assembly GCA_018670825.1 of Candidatus Scalindua sp. Lineage (GTDB taxonomy): Bacteria > Planctomycetota > Brocadiia > Brocadiales > Scalinduaceae > Scalindua. The sequence goes on from JABHIW010000157.1 coordinate 2,020, forward strand.
ATTGACACTAAAAAAGGCAAATGGTGTTCACCGCTCCCGCCAAACAGCACGTCGGGCAGGTCGCCAGAGGCGCCCCTCGGAGTAGCTACAAGGTGCGACTCAGTCAGTAGGCAAGTGCATGCATGGTAATTCCACTGTTGATAACACTTCGACTCCGCTCAGTGTGACATCGTTCAGAACCCTCGGTGTAATGTCATCCTGAGCGGAGTCGAAGGATTGTCTCTATTGTATTCACGGCCTGACTCTATCGCCATATCATATATATCTACTTTAAAACAAACAGGATCAAAAACAACTCCCATAGTACAACAGAAGCGAAAATAAGAAAAATAACGATAAACAGATATTTTGCACGGATTTTCGTTCCGAAAATATAAACATTTTTATATATAAGCAGCAGGACTATGGAAGCAGTGGTCAACAGATACTTTGCTGCGAGAAATGGTAACGGGCCATATTTCAGGAAGTGTTCCATTATCGGATTGATTTCTGCAGCACCATTACGAATTAAATGGAGGGTGAGCAACGCGTCCGTCAGGCTCAATAGAATTATCCCAATAATTATGCCGAAAACCCTCAAACTGTAATGATCGAGGAAATAGCTTTTCCGATTATCTTCGTCTCGCCGCATTCCCTTTCGACGTCCAAAAAACAGATAACGGAATCCTGGTAATCCATCATCCTGTCTTCTTGCAGTGGAGCCTGTCCGGTTTTTATCCTGCTCTGTAGGTGATTGAAATTTCATAGAGTAAATTCTACCCGTTTGATATGAAAAAGCAAATAAGGAAAGACACTAATTGCACGAATTGACACGAAAAAAACAAATCTTAACGCGGAGGACGCAGAAAAAGAAAATCTAAGAAAACAAAAAAACAATTTTTACCCTTCTTGTCCTCGGCACCTTTTGTCCAGGGAGTGTTCTTAGTGACTTAGTGTGAGGAATTGAGGATTTAGGGATTGAGACACGAATGACGTTTGACCAATTACTAATAACAAATCATTTGTCAAGTGGCGAGATGTAACCCTTTTCCTAATGGGTGACCCCGTACTGCACCCAACCTTGCTTGAACCCGAAGAAAAGCTACTGCCTCTCGCCAGTCGCTTCGATCAGGCCTTCAGAGAGATCCGTGTGGTGGTGTACCATCTTCCAGGCATCCTTCTCCTTGCGAAAGATGTTCGTCGCTCTGAAGTAGACCTTAACTGGCTTGCCGTCAGCGGCCATGTTCTCACCGACTTCCTCGGTCACTGTATAGCCCATGCATGGTCCAGCGACGACCTGCATGTTCTTTGCGACTACTTTGCCGCCAAGTTTGAGCGAAGCTACTAGCCGCCACTCTTGATCGACGGCATCCCACCCGGCAATCCGCCCGCCCATCGGGCCGAGTTGTGAGACGTCCGCTTCGTGCGACCACACCGCATCCATTGGTGCAATGTTACCGAGAAACATCTGATTGAGCGCCGCATAGAACGCATCACTCGCGTCGCGAACGCCAGCTGTGTCGTCTGCCGTCGGTGGGCAGCAGACCGCGGCGTCACCAGTATAACTCGATGGCGAGCACACAGGGTTTGTTGACATGCATCCGGAAAGGACGATTGCTGCAAACACGGCAGCAGCACAACAAAGCGTTTTGGTCTGTGAGATGAATCCATGCATTGCAAAAAGACTCCATGATCTGGATGACAAGAAATTATTTTTGAGATTGTACGATTTTAAATTAAATTGTAATTAAATTCAAGTGATTTTGTGATAATTACGCTGAATAGTTACACCTGGCCACAGATTTAACATGCAGTCAAGGGGAGATTTGACCCCTTTTATACTTTTCACGTGAGTAACAGCCGCCAGCGCATCCGTTCTTGCAATATAGGTATATAGCATATGTGGACTCATGTGGTCACAACCAAGCCACCGTGCAGCATCTTCTTCCAAGCAAACAGGAGCAATCGGACGGAATCGTTCGCGCTGCTTGATCTCATTCAACCGTGTTCTGATGCTATCTCGGAATGGTGCGGCAAGAATTGAACGGTTGCCAAGGGCCCGCGGACCGATTTCATATTTGCCGTTCACCCATCCCAGAATGAGGTCATTGGCCAACATGTCGGCAATCTTTTCATCATCAGCCTCGTAGAGATCATACCGCGCCATATCGAAAGATCCAGTCGTGTCGAAGCCAAGGCCTGAATAGACGTTCCAATCAATTTTTGGATTCCCAGTATAGTGGAACTGTGCGTCGATCGCTGTCCCGATCGCAGAACCTGAATCGTTAGCAACAGGCGGCACGAAGACCTCGAGAAAAAGACCTGATTCCTTCCACTTAGTGTTCCAGTCGCAATTAAGGCCACATCCACCTGCGATGATTAGCGGCATCCTTTTTTTCATGTTCGCTTTCGCGAATTGATAAAAAATATCAAAGATCTTATCGCTAAAAATACCTGCGAAGTTGCGAAATTCTGGATCATCCACCCCCACGTTGTAGTATCGCGAATGCTCAAGATCTTTGTACAAACTCAGTTGGACATGTGGGGAGCTCAATAGAAAGTCGATCAGCTTTTTCTCATCCGCTGAAGGCGTGCTACGATTTGAAAATGAAGCCAAGGCCATGAGCTTCCCTGAGTCTGAGAAGCGAGAAAAGGGCGCATTCTTTGGAAAGGTTGGGTCGGCCAAGCTGTAGATAGATGTATAGCGATTCCCAGGCTCATTCAGGACATCGGCAAGCAGCATTATGTTCAGCTCAGAATCAATCTCGTAGAAAGCGCCGATTTCGCCTTCCCATACCAATGCATAGCATGGAGTGCCTTTCGGTAGACTTGACATACCGAAAGCGCAAAGTAAGTGCGAACGCTCGTGAGAAGACGAGAAATAGTGGACTGACTTTCCTAATAGGCGCCGTTTGTCTACGATGACGTCGCTCTTCGTCACGCCACGGTACCCGACATAATCATGCGACCCGAGTAATAGCGCTTCGCGTGGCCACCAACCGCCAGTACAAATAACATCGGGCAATTCGTCAAGTTCGCCAAGAACATTGAACACGTCATGACTGGATAGAGGCGAGTATCGGTAATTCGAGTTTTTCTCAGCCTCAATAGAAAACAGTAAATGAGCATCCTTCAGGTAGACAATCGCACCGTCATGTTCGGGATTATAGGAGAGAATGTTCATAATGGTAGCAGCCTCTGGTGTCGATTCGCTTCCAGCGTAATCGACCTTATAAAAGTGGTTGTTGGGAGTCGTCGGCTAACCAGTCGTCCAGCAAGTTCTTTGGAGCGAGATGGCCAAGCGTTTACATGGAGGGCCATTGGAAGATGGGGAACTGGCGTGGGTTCCCAGTCAAAGCGCCTGTGAACTAGACGATTGTCAACAAACCAACGTATCTCGCACGGCCACCATTCAATTGCGTACCCATGGTAGGATTCTGATGCGTCAAAACCAAGGTTGATATAGCTTGCTGCGCCTCTATATCCATAGTCAAACTTCGCGCCTTCGCCACCAGGATTATAAAAGACATTAACCAAGAGACGATCTGATCGATTTCCCGCAATTTCGATATCAATTTCCTGCCTCGGTGAATCTCGATGGAGAAAAAAACCGGTAACCACACCGGGTACTTTCGACGCCTTAATGATTGCCTCAAATCTTCCGAATAAGTATTGGTCACAACTGGTTAAAGATGCAGCGCTATATTCTCTAACACCTAAGGATTCCCTTCTGATACTGAGCGCAGCCCCGAGCCCAGAACGGAACTCGATATTAGAGGGACGAAACAACGCTAGGTTGTCCGTAAAGGTATCGTCTCGCGGAAGCCAACGACTTGTGTCGAGAAATTTTAAACAGTCGTTGACACTAACGGGAGTTGCCGTGATCGCTGGTCCCCCTTTTGTCGGGACGGAATGAATGCCTCGCCACCACTGACGTGGTTCAACAACCCATGGAGACTTATCACGTTTAGGAGTCTCACAGCTCAGAGCTGCGTCCGCTTCAATGGTTCTGCAGAGGAGCTGTCTTTGTCCAAGGTCAGATAACTCAGGGAAAGAACAAGTGGGCGGTGCACATCTGAGGTGCTCGCAAACGACCTGCCATTTATTGGATGCCTCTAAATGAAGAACGGCAATATCAGCTCCATTGAGATCATCTAGAATTCTTAAATGGTTGTCATCTGTAACACCAGTGTTGCTGCTGGTGATAATGAATTTAGCCTGAGGATAACGCTTTCTGAGAGCCCGGGCTTCCCCTGACAACGACCTGATGTTCACATATGCGTCAAAAACTCGATCACCAACACCTGCAAGGAGCATCTCTAGTTCAGGACATGGGAGTTCTTGGAGATCACTGCAGCATCTGTATCCGAGCATAGACAGGGCCATTGCAAGTGATGAAAGGCCAGAATCTCCTGACCCAAATGCAAATACAGGTCTCTCACTTGGGCGAACGTGAAACAAGGATGCGCCCTCACTGGTGATAGCGCCAATTTTCGTGAGCGCGGGAAGTATTGAATAAGAGTTAGTCGAGCTAACATCGAGTCGCTGGCTGATGATAAACAGTCTTGTCGCGCGTACATCCAGAACACCGAACTGGTGATTTATCCATAGATCCACGGGTCCTCGACAAGGAAGGAGTCGAAGGAGCTTTTTAGCGCCTTCACGCGAAATAACGTATCCGGACAGATGCCAGAGCCCACGTACTGGGCGGAACACATTACTTGAAAGGAAGGTCTTCGGGGTGCCGTGCTTCACTTCCTCGTAGGACAAATAGAGAATGTCGAAATTGCTTTTCCTGTCACCTTCGGTCTCGATTTCGCCCCACGCCTGGTCCAGATGTGGGGCAAACCCGGATCGAAACCACACATCGTCCTCAAGGACGAGTACGTACTCAAGATTACTCGCCGCGACCTGTCGCCAGATGCCGATGTGTGAGCGAGCAACCGCAATCTCAGGTTGACTCATTTGGATCGGAGAATTGAGTTCTAGCCGGGTGGGGAGAGCTAGCGGTTGGGGCTCTACGAAGAGCTGATCTCCGAGTGTATAAATTGGATCGATGTCGGCATCTTTTAGCGGTTCTTGCATGAAGTGATTAGCATCAACGGCAGCGTACCGCTCAGTAAGATTCCATAGTTCAACTCCAGACCAATCCAACACGTGTCTTAACTCCTGTTGCATCTCGGCCCAACGAGCTGGTTGGCGATTCAGATTGATGACGTAAATGCGCTCTATCCTCGGACTCTCCTTTGTAGACAAGTGTCCGAATGCTTGAGATCTTTTCTTCGATAGCAACCTCCGACATTTCATCGCGATGCGAAACAAGATCTTCGAAGGTGCGTTCCAGGGAGAGGCGAGATTCATTCATCCTCCTCTACATGTTCCTGGCATATCATTCTTGATAACCTCGGCAGTTGGAAAGCCTCCAGTTCCTTGGGTCGTTCCTGTAGCTGAGATCCCATCTGTTTTTGGCGATGTTTTCCCAATCGCGCAGGACAATAAGGGTCTTTTCGATCTCGCCGCTCTCAGTTACAGCATCAAATATTGATTTGGTAAGATTCCCTGGGTCAGTCGTCGATTGGATTTCTGGCAAGCCGTTCGTCACATCTTTCTCAATGGAAAGGGTGGCTTGAGCAAGTGCGCGATCTATTAGAGGGTGACCGCTGCCAGCAATTAGCGGATTGTTGTTAAAGTAGAAGATCCAGCTTGCAGCGTTTGTATCTGGCTTAGTAAAAAGTGATGGTGACACCATCATATTCGTTGCCATGTCATAACACAGCGGTTGGATTTTTAACCGACCATCGCTGAAAATGTGTTGGATCTGAGCCCCATCGTATACATCATCAGCATCTATGTAGCAGCCACCCTCCACGAAGATATAGCAGAGTCGAAAGAAGTCTGACTGCATTGCCGGGTGATAGCACTTGTCGTATGCCTGTTTGTGCCGTAGGCCCAGTCTTCGGCAAATAAATTCTCTTGATTGGTGCTTGTCGAAAAGGAGTCTCTCAACGCCCTGCTCCTCTGCCTTTCTCCATGTTTCGATGCACTCGCCCACATCTACAGGTAGTCGATCCAGATCGTCCCAAAACTGCACAATCCTCTTCGGAAGCTTTTTGGCGAATACGGAAGATGCAACAGCGGAGCTGCTGGAACGTTGCACAAGCCCCCGAACGAAACTTGAGCGCGCGCGGTGACTTTCTTCTGTCGGATTACCTGCATTCATGAGAATTTCCCGCCAGCATGATTGGTACATCGAATCCATTCAGATTCTTCGTTTATAGTATTTGTGGGCATTATTCAGTGTATGTCGTTTTTAAGTTGTAATTTACTAAGTGTCAGGAGTATACAAGGCTGACAATGAATAAATAAGCAACTGAAATATTAGGGACAGCGACTATTTATTCAATTCTAACTTAATCAATGATAACTTATTTAAAAGCTAATTTATGAAAAGCATATCCATCATCTGATGGTATAACAATTTGGAATGTCGTAAGTTACTAGCGGTATAATACTTTAGTAAATTGTAAAAGCAAGAAAAAGATTTACGAATTACGAGGTACGAGTTACGGGTTGCAAGTTACGAGTTAAGAACTAGATCGGTCTTTATCCTGTTAATCCTGTAAATTTTTTATCTTTGCGCTCTCTGCGTCTTTGCGGTGAGTGTCTTTTTCTCTGTTTTTAACATCAGTGATAATCTGTGCCCGCCCGGCCAGCCGTTCGGACGGGTAAATCTGTGGCTAAATAATTCTTTTTATCTATAATATGCTAAATGAAGAATGACGACGTTCAATATATTAATGATATCAGTTATGGCTACTGGAAGGCTCAGGTGCTTTTTGTAGCAAGTGAATTGGATCTGTTTACCTTGATTGGTGAACGGGGGAAGAGCGGCAAGCTCATTTCTAAAAAGCTTGGATCTGATCTCAGAGCGACAGAGATGCTTTTGAATGCACTCGTTTCGCTCAAACTCTTGTCAAAGAGTAAGGAGATATACTGCAATACAGCTGTTTCCAGGCGTTGTTTGATGAAGGACAGCCCTGCTTATCAGGGTGACAGGATTCAGCATTTTCATAATATGTGGGACTACTGGTCCGGGTTGGGCAGAGCAGTTAAGACCGGAAAGCCAACGGCATTTTATAATGCAAAAAAGGGGGTTGATAAGAAGAGATTAAGAGAGTTTATCAGTGCCATGCACAATACTGCGGCAGTACAGGCGGGAACAATATATAGTAAATTGCAGTTAAAGAGATACGGCAGACTTCTGGATCTGGCAGGGGGACAGGGTACATATTCAGTAAAGTTTGCAGAGAAAAACCGAAATCTTAAAGCGGTTGTCTTCGACCTTCCTGACGTTATTAAACTTACCAGGAAGCATATTAGAGAGTCGGGTATGACAGGTCAAATCACTGCTAAAGCGGGCAATTGCCTTGAGGATAGTTTAGGTAAAGAGTTGTATGATATCGTCTTAGTGTCTCATCTATTACATGCTTACGATGCGTCAGAGAATCAGAAAATCTTAAAAAAGTGCTGGGATTCATTGATAAAAGACGGTATAGTCGTTATCCAGGAATTTGTTTTGAATCCTTCTAAGACAATGCCTCTCTTTGGAACACTCTTTAGTCTGAATATGCTGATGGGTACGCAAGGTGGTTCTTCGTATTCTGCAGTTGAGATGAAGGAGTGGTTAAAAAAGGCAGGTTTTAAAAATCTAAAAAGAGTAGATTTAGGTATGGACTCAGGATTGATCATAGGAAAAAAGGTATAAATTTTGAAATGTGATTTAGGAGAGAGAAATGCGTAGAATGTTTGTTATACCAGTAGTATTATTCTTATTCGCGATGCAAGCAAATAATTTTCTGTTTGCGAATGAAGATGCAGAGGCAAAGGCAAAAGTAAGTGCTGTTGCTACGGAAGCTAAGGCAAAAGTAAGTGCTGTTGCTACGGAAACTAAGGCAGAAGTAAGTGCCGCTACCACAAAAGCCAAGGCAGAGGTAAGTACCGTTGCTACGGAAGCAAAGGAAGAAGTAACTGCTGTTGCTACGGAAGCTAAAGCAGAAGTAACTGCTGTTGCGACGGAAGCTAAGGCAAAAGTAAGTGCCGTTACCACAGAAGCTAAGGCAGAAGAGAGTACCGAAACTGTTGTGGAGGCAGAAAGTGATGTTATTGCCACAATAAATGGTGAAGAAATTTCACGTCTAGAATTTGATAGAAGGTTGAATGTTTTTAGACGTATGAATCAGGATGTAACAAATGTAGTTAAAATGCAGGTAGTCGATCAGTTAACAAAAAAAGTATTGCTTAAGCAGTTTGTTGACAAAAAAGATATAAGTGTTAGTAAGGAAGAGGTCAAGGCTGAGCTGGAGAAAATAACGTTCTTTTTACAAAATAATCCTAGTAACAAGGATAAACCGTTGGAAGAAATATTGGAAACCCAGGGTTCCAGTCTTTCAGAATTGGAAGAAGAAATAGGCAGGGCCCTTGCTCTAAGTAAATATTTGGAAACCGCAGTCACTGATGCCGACAAAAAAAGTTATTTTAATGCGAACAAAGACGCATTCAATGGCGCAAGGGTGAAGGCAAGTCATGTCTTAATAGATACAAGAAACATGAAAACAGACGCAGATAAGGAAGAAGCAAAAAAGATGATTGATATTGTAAAGATAGAAATAGATAAGGGTGCGGATTTTGCTGAAATGGCGAAAAAGTACTCAAACTGTCCTTCTGCGGAAAAGGGAGGTGATATTGGTTTCTTTCAAAGAAAGGGTTCTATTGTAGAGGATTTTGCAAAAGTTGCTTTTGCGATGCAGGTTGGAGAAATAAGTGATCCGGTAAAGACCCAGTTTGGGTATCACATAATTAAGATAACAGAAAAGGAAGAGGGAAAAGAAGTTAGCTATAAAGATGTGTCAGACATGGTTGATTTTGTATACATGCAATTAAAAACCGAAGAAATTTTAAAGGACTTACATGACAAAGCAGAAATTGAGATAATGCTGTAGGTTTTGTCCGGATGGGTTTCATTCGGATTTGTTTTTCCTCAACTAATCGGTATCTTGTTAGTACGACTTTCGTGGTGACAAGATACCGAAGGGGTGGTGGGGCATTACAAATCTTTTACTTTTTTATAAATTTCCGGAAGCTTTTTTATTAATACCTGTAATCTTTTTTCAAATGTAATTGGTTTTGCGGGGGATCCCCACACAATGGATCCCGGCTCTAAACTTTTATAGACATTAGATGCTGCGCCAACCATGCTATTATCTTTGATTTCTACGTAATTAGTAATACCAACATCCTCTGCAATCATTACATTTTTGCCTATTTTAACGCCTCCGGCAAGCTTCGCATAAGCAATTAACATAGAGTCCTCTCCAATAGAACAATTGTGAGCAATATGGGAATGGTTGTCTATTTTGACACCAGAACTTATAATGGTCTTGTCAAGTGCCGCACGTGCGATTGTTACATTTGATCCAATTGCCACATCATCACCAATTTCAATCGTTCCTACCTGAGGGATCTTTACGTGTTTACCTTTTATTTGTAGAAAGCCAAAGCCGTCATCTCCAATAGATGCTCCGGATTGGATTATTGCCCGATTACCTATAGTGACTTCTTCTCTGATTGTAACATTCGGATATATTATTGAGTCATCACCAATTTTGCAGCTTGTCCCTATATAAACATTAGGGTATATGGTTACGTTTTTACCTATTTGTGTATCTCCATCAATTACAACATTTGCCCCTACTGATATATTGTATCCAATGGAAGAGTCTTTTGAAATTACTGCTGATGGATGGATAGTTCTTGGCTGTTGCTGCTTTTCATCTGAAATAATCTTGAGTAGTTTGATAAATGCTGAAAATGGATTGTCGACAATAATTAATGTCTTTCCGGATTCCTCAATTGGTCTATGTGATACAACAGCTGAAGCCTCTGTTTGTAAAACCTTGCTTACAAAACTCTCATTCTTTATAAAGCTTATATCGCCATCTTCAGCATTTTCAATGCTTGAGACGCCCGTAATGCATAAGTTTTCATCACCTGATATTTTACCACCAATGATTTCGCTGATCTGTTTTATGGTATATTCCATATAAATTATAAGTATATTTCTTGGTTTTCAGTGCATCAATGTAGCTCAAACATTCAGGTTTGATCCATGCCAAGCTTCTTGGCTACTGTGATTTGTCAAACCTTAAGGTTTGAGTTACCTATGGAAACCTCGGATAAAACTTAAGACGGATTGCGCTAACTTATATCACAGGAGTGTAGTACTGTCAAATTGAACTTTCATGTTGACAATAGACAAGGTTAGAAATACTATTTTACAAATAGTACGAGTTGCTAATGTACTGTACATTAGTTACGATTATATTTTGATAGTCATTTATATTAGGAAAAGTTAAATATCGCTATGATTAAAGTTGAAACTATTGAGCGTACAGATGAAGATAAAATCGCATTGTTGCATGACGAAGCGATGAAATTAGGTGCAACGATTACAAAGTTGATTTCTACAAAAAATATTGTAGTAGAACCATGGGTCCAATTGAAGTGTCGATTTGGATGCACAAAGTTTGGGAAATATAAAACATGTCCGCCTTACACTCCAACGTATCAAGAGACTCGTGAGTTGTTGAATTGTTATAAGAGTGCCATCCTGATAGAGGGACAGCCTCCGGCAAAGCAGTTTGAAGGGATGCTTCTTAAACTCGAGCATAAGGCCAACCTTTCAGGTTTTTATAAGGCATTTTCTATGAATGCCGGGCCTTGCCCGCTTTGTGCAGAATGTGATGTCACAGGCACTTGCCCAATGCCAGAAGATGCCAGGCCATCTATGGAAGCGTGTGGAATAGACGTCTTCAAAACTGTTCGTGATAATGGTTTTGAGATTAAATTCCTCGAGCACAAAACTGAATACGTTAAATATTTTGGATTACTTCTACTTGAATAGCAGAAGATTTCATTTGGACACAGACGGCCGCAGATAATCAGGATTTCAAATATAAGATAGGAAAATAGCTATCTGTCTTTATCAGTGTAAAGTCCTCGGCGCCTTTTGTCCGGGGAAATCTGCGTCCTATAAATTATGAGGAATTATATATGTGTGGAATTGTAGGTTATATTGGAGATAACAAAGCCGCTCCTATACTAATAAACGGAATCAAGAGGCTAGAGTACCGTGGGTACGACTCTTCAGGAATATCTATTATCGAGAATGACACAATACAGTGTGAAAAATCGGTAGGCTTTATTAGTGAATTGGAGAAGAAGGTAAACGGCAAGTTTAATGAAGGCACTTTAGGTATTGTTCATACTCGATGGGCGACACATGGAGCACCAACAATTGAGAACGCACATCCCCATATTGATTGTACGGGGAAGATTTCGATTGTTCATAACGGCATTATTGAAAATTATAATTATCTGAAAACAAAACTGGAAAAAGAGGGTCATATATTTAAAAGTGAAACAGACTCTGAGGTACTTGCCCATCTTATTGAAAGTTGTTTTGAAGGGGTGCTGGAAGATGCCGTCAGGACTGCATTGAAGGAGGTTGAGGGGGCTTATGGATTGGCCATAATCAGTCTGGATGATCCTGGGAAGCTTGTTGCGGCAAGGCGTGGGAGTCCATTGATAGTTGGTATTGGCGAGAGAGAGCACTATGTGGCTTCAGATGTTGCTGCAATTTTGGAATATACCAAAGAAGTTGTTTATCTGGATGATAATGAGATTGCGGTTTTGACAAGGGATAATTTGAAGACGACTGATATAAATAATGTTCCGATAACGAAAAGGATTGACGAGGTGCAGTGGAACCTTGACAAGATAGAAAAGGGTGGATACGAGCACTTTATGCTTAAAGAAATATACGAACAGCCTCAGTCTTTGCACGATGCGATGTTGGGCAGATTTGAGAAGGAGAGCAATCTTGTGCATCTGGGAGGTTTAAAGGATAAGGAAGATGATCTGCGTAATATCAGGCGTATTATAATAGTAGCCTGTGGTACTTCCTGGCATGCCGGACTTATCGGTGAGTACATGATTGAGGAGCATTTGGGGATACCTGTTGAGGTTGAATATGCTTCAGAGTTCAGGTATAGAAATCCTGTTATAGAGGCAAGTACTATGGTGATAGCAATAAGTCAGTCTGGTGAAACGGCAGATACGCTTGCTGCAATTCATGAGGCGAGAAAGAAGGGCGCTATTATTCTTTCGATCTGTAATGTGGTTGGCAGTAGTATCGCAAGAGAGGCAGACTGTGGTATCTTTCTTCATGCAGGCCCTGAGATCGGCGTTGCGTCTACAAAGGCATTTACTTCTCAAATTGCTGTTCTATGCCTTCTCACTCTTTTTTTGGCCCGGATTAGGAAGACGAACAGTGTATTAAGTGATGACCTGGCGTGTAAATTAAAAGAAATACCAAAGCAAGTTCAGACAATTCTTGATAGAAAAGATCAAATAGCCGAAATTGCACAGCTTTATAGTAAGAGTGATAATATTTTGTATCTGGGGAGAGGTTATAATTATCCTGTCGCTTTAGAGGGTGCACTTAAGCTAAAGGAGATATCATACATACATGCTGAGGGCTATCCTGCCGCAGAAATGAAACATGGACCAATAGCGCTTATTGATAAAAATATGCCGGTGGTTTTTGTCGCTACTACGGACAACGTATATGCAAAAATATTGAGTAATATTGAGGAGGTCCGTGCTCGTGGCGGCAGAGTGATTGCTATAGCGAGCGAAGGAAATTGTGAAATATCAGAGATGGTAGATCATGTTATCTTTATTCCTGAGACAATAGATGCATTAGTACCAATACTATCTACAATTCCACTCCAGTTATTGGCGTATCATATGGCCGTGATGAGGGGGTGCGATGTTGACAAGCCTCGTAATCTGGCGAAGAGCGTTACCGTAGAATAGCTATGTGGTTTGTAACTATGCTATTACTATGTAAGATCTTCTTTGTTAGAAAGTTTTTTTTCGTGTCATAGAAAGTTGAAAGTGCCTAAAGTTTGAAGTGAGCTAAAGTTGTGGTAAAAAACAAGTTTTTTATTTTTTAACTTTAGGCACTTTAGACACTTCAAACTTAGTTGCAGTGTTGCCGCACTATGTTATTAGTTGTCGTGTAGCTTTCTTTCCATTTCAGTTAAAGTATAAATGGTTTCGAACACTTTTTCTCCGTTACATGTCATGTTCTTATTACGCCTTGCCATCATTCGTTTTGCTACCTGCAGTTCTCTTGTTATATCGTAGGCCCTTGTAACATTGTCAGAGTACCAGGAAAATGAAGGTATAAACTTAGGGGGTGTACTTGTCATAATTATATTACATGCAAATCCTATAATACTTCCGGTTGTAAATTTTGTGTTTATTGCAGTCTTTGTATGATCTCCCATTATCATTCCAAGAAATGTTTGACCGGTATCTATTATTTTATCAAAAACTTGTACCTTTACCGTCCCATACAAATTCGTGAGATTACTGTTTACCGTACCTGCCCCCAGGTTGACCCATGAACCTATGTAAGAATCGCCAAGGAACCCATCATGCTGTTTGTTAGTAAAGCCTTGAATTATCGTATTTGTTATTTCCCCACCTATCTTACAGACCTTTCCTATGTTTGATCCGGCGTGAATTCTTGAAAGAGCTTGAATCACAACATTATCATCAATGAACGCTGGGCCTTCGATTACGGAATTCGGAGATATTTTGACATTATCGCCTACATAAATTGGGCCATTTTCTGCATCAAGAACACATCCAGGTTTTATTATAGTATTCTTTCCGACAAATATTTGAGATTCCTTAATAAAGTGAACTCCCTCATATACATTTTCTCGTATGGATTCACCCTTAATGTATGTCGTGAAGTCAGATGTAATCTGTTCTTTATTGAGATAAATCAAATCCCATGGGTATTGTATCAACCCGGCATCAACTCTTTTAACTTCAAATTTCTTTTTTAGTTCATAAATGAAATCGTTCTCTAAAAACTTTTCTGGGGTTATTGAAAGACAATTTTCCCTGAGTAATCTCGCATAAACGATGGTATTGTCGATAATTCCAATCTCTTCTTTTCCTGAAATAGCAATTGGCGTAGACATTAAAAACCTGCCATTTATAAATAAACAGACTTCATTATTACTCTTAATTTTATTTACACTATGAGGATAGCTTTCGGCTAATACACTTTTAAGATATTCTCTGCAAAAAAGATTAATTTCTGTATCAGGATATTGGAGGATAATTCTTTCGAGAAAACTGTAAATGCCACATCGTAGTTCGTAAACAGGCCTGCTGTAAGCCAAGGGTAGGAAATTTTGATATGCACTATCTTCAAAAATACATATGCTTTTCATCTTTTACAGGATACTTTGCTGGCTTTAAATAGTCAAGGTGAATGAAGTTATATTTTCCTTGTAATAAATATTTGGCGTTTTATAATTACGCAGACTATTCACAGGATTTCTGTTAAATGAGGCGATACAGGTGGAAACCTGTTAGTTTTTTTTTATTGTTCTATTTAGCTAAATCAGCATTACTCCACGATTAACAGTGTAAGCAAGGGAAAAGGGAAAATATGAAGTATAAAGCATGGTTTCAATGTTCTTCAGGTTGTGATGAACATTATGAATTAAATGAGATAATATACAATTGCAAAAAGTGTGGTGGTCTGCTGGAGGTACAACATGATGTTGAAAAATTGAAACATCGCAGTCCTGGATCGTGGATGAGGCTTTTTGATGACCGTTATAGAAGGAATAAATGGCCTTTCGGGAGTTCTGTTTGGGGGAAGAAAGAGATGGTTTGCCCTAATGTGGAAAACCATAATGTGGTATCTCTTTATGAAGGTGGGAGCAATTTATTCTGGGCCGAACGCCTTGGCAATATTATTGGTATAGAAGACTTATGGATCAAACAGTGTGGCAACGCTCATACCGGCTCGTTTAAAGATCTGGGCATGACCGTGTTAGTTTCCATGGTTAAGCAGATGATCTCAGAAGGGAAGGACATAATGGGGGTTGCGTGTGCTTCAACAGGTGATACTTCTGCCGCTCTATCTGCGTACTGTGCTGCTGCAGGAATCCCTGCAATTGTATTTTTGCCAAAGAATAAAGTTTCCACTGCTCAATTAGTTCAACCGATTGCCAATGGAGCGTTAACGCTTTCACTTGATACTGATTTTGACGGATGCATGGAAATAGTCCAGAAAGTTTGCCGGGAGAATAATATTTATCTTGCTAATTCAATGAATTCCCTGAGGATTGAAGGGCAGAAGACCGTGAGTATTGAATTGGTACAGCAGCTTGATTGGGAAGTACCTGATGTAATTATAATTCCTGGTGGTAATTTGGGAAATGTTACTGCTCTGGGCAAAGGATTTCTCCTGATGAAAGAACTGGGTATGATTAACAGGCTTCCAAGAATTGTATGTGTTCAGGCGGCGAAGGCAAACCCGTTATATCAAAGCTACTTGAATGGCTTTAAAGAATTTAAACCGATTCAGGCCCAAATGACACTGGCAAGTGCAATTCAGATAGGAAATCCTGTAAGTATTAACAAGGCAATCAAGATGCTGAAGTTGTTTAATGGCGTGGTAGAGCAGGCGACAGAAGATGAACTTGCTAACGCTGCGGCTTTAGCTGATAGAACGGGTCTTTTTAATTGTCCTCACACTGGGGTTGCATTAGCGGCACTATTTAAACTCTTAAAAAGAAATGAGATTAAAAAGGATGAAAGAGTCGTGATTATTTCAACTGCACATGGTTTGAAATTTACAGATTTTAAAGTGAAATATCATGAAAATCAATTGGAAGAAGTTGAATCAAAGTATGCAAATGCACCTGTTGATCTTCCTCCTGAATATGATAAAGTGAAGAAAACTATTCTTGATAAAATATCAGATTTTAGTAAGTTTCTTTAGACATTAAAACACTCACCACTACGTGTTATAGGTAAATACAGGCAAAAACAATAATAATCTCTCTGATTGTTTTTTAAGATTTACTCTTGCCATTTATTCCGTGATGGAGCTCTTCATTAATCGCACAGCACTCTCCTCTGTTTAGTATACAGCCATAACATTATCGTATGGTTTTACCACTTCTTTTAATTTCATTTCTCGTCTGTTGGTATTATCAAATTCTAACAAACCCCCATTCAATCAAAAAAGCTGAACGTTAATATAAGCCCAAAAACACTTTTATGAAGTATGCCGATTAAATTGTGAGCTATACTTGTTCTACAATTTGGAGTCGAGTATCGTTAAATATTCAGGATTAGATAGTAACAGCATTAAATAATCTACAATATTCTAATTCAATGAATTAATAGCATTAAATTTAGCAGTAATTAATGCTATTTAATAATAATTGTTATTTGTGCTTATAGTTTGTCATAAGATTCTAATATATATAGGGGTTAGGAAAACATATATTTTGGATATAAAATACGATAATCATGTCTATAAAAAGTTGTAACTATAATTGTGCGCTGAACTTGCATTTTTATTGAGTGTTTTTTGATATTATGACTGGTCTTTCATATTTCACTCAATGTACTTGACAAAAATATCCATTTACGTATAATTTTACAAATAAAGATTAGAAGTTCGAGTGCTCATATGTTTTATATCTTATGTACCGTCTAACAAGCGATTACATTGAACACGACTCTCTCTTCAAGTCTTATTTTTGACAATGAGTACAAGCTAAAAGGAGGGATTCTTAAATGATTCGTTATAGTTGCGATATGTGTGGCCGGTCACTGGTTCCAGAAGAAGATGATAGGTATGTAGTTAAAATTGAAGTTTATTCTGCATGTGACTCTATGGACGCTGATTGTGAAGATGAGGAGTTTATAAATGATTTTGAAGAAGACGATGACGAAGACGAAAGTGATGAAGAAATGGACAATCTTGATCCGGATGAGATAGAGAGCATTGAATATAAAACGTTTCGTTATGATTTATGTTGTAAATGTCATAGTAGATATTTACAAGACCCCCTCTCGATTAAATCGATTAGGAGAGGTCGTTTTTCTGAAAATTAATCCTTCTGGATTTTTAATAACCTTTTGATATCGAACAAAATAGGGCCTTTGAGGTTTGGGTCTGTTTTTACTCAGAATGTATGATGGTTTTTGTCAGGAGTTTGCTCATTTAACAAACTGTTGGATAAGGTCTGCAACTATTTTTGTTTGCAACTAAATCATACAAACTAAAAATAATGAGTTTTGATTCCGGCAATGTACATTTTTGTATTCATGCATCTTTAACCCCTCAAATCGTAAGCAATTTAACTCCTTTTGATTCTAAATATCAAATTTTATAATATTTACTAAAAATAAATGAGTAGTATCTAAACTAACTATGGGAATGACAATTACCGAGAAAATTATTGCAGCACATTCCGGACATAAAGAAGTAAGTGCCGGCCAATTTGTTTATGCAGATGTGGATATATGTCTGGGTAATGATATTACTGCTCCAATCGCTATTGAACAGTTCGAAACACTTGGAGTAGAAAAAGTATTTAATCCGGATAATATTGTTTTAGTCCCCGATCACTTTACACCAAATAAGGATATTAAATCAGCCCAGAACTCCAAGCTTCTCAGGGAATTTGCACAGAAGCATCAAATAAAAAATTATTTCGAGGTAGGCAGGGTGGGAATCGAACATGTCTTGCTGCCTGAGCAGGGAATAGTAGTCCCTGGTGATTTAGTGATTGGAGCAGATTCACATACATGTACTTATGGTGCTATGGGTATCTTTTCTACTGGTGTTGGAAGCACCGACTTAGCGGCTTGTTATGCGACAGGAAAAGTGTGGTTAAAGGTGCCGGAAACCATCAAATTTGTTTTTAAGGGAAATTTGAATAAATGGGTATCTGGTAAAGATTTGATTCTTTACATTATTGGTAAAATTGGTGTAGATGGTGCTAGATACAAGGCAATGGAATTTGCAGGGCCTGTTATTAAGGCGCTATCAATGGATGACAGGCTTGCAATGTGCAATATGGCTATAGAAGCCGGTGCAAAAAATGGGATAATTGAGCCGGATGACTGTACAGAAAATTACATAGCCGATAGAGCTCAAAGAGAATATAAATTTTACACCAGTGATGCGGATTGTGAATATCAGGAAATTCATGAGTACGATGTAAGCACCCTTTCTCCTCTGGTTGCAATACCTAATTTACCTGAAAATGTGCGTCCCGTGGAAGAGTTATCTGACATTGCAATTGACCAGATCGTAATAGGTTCATGTACTAATGGAAGGATTTCTGACTTAAGAATAGCCGCACAAATTCTTAAAGACAAGAAAATTCACCCGTCAATACGCTTAATAATACTACCGGGTACACAGGATGTTTACTTAGAGGCATTAAAAGAAGGATTAATAGAAATATTTATTAAAGCTGAGGGGGTTGTGTCAACACCGACCTGTGGTCCCTGTCTTGGTGGTCATATGGGCATTCTTGCAGAAGGAGAACGCGCATTATCTACTACAAATAGAAACTTTGCGGGTAGAATGGGTCATCCAAAATCTGAAGTATATCTTAGTAATCCGGCAGTAGCTGCGGCTTCTGCCGTAACGGGTAAAATCACTCATCCGGATAAAATTAATTAAAATCCGGTATATAATTTTAAATGCAGTAGGTATGGAATTATTTTTTAAGTCTTTGGCATGATGCTGTAAAAAGGAGACGGTTTAAAATGATCAGAAAAATAGAAAAAGGCCAACAGAAGGGCCAGAAGAAATATGTCGGTATAGATATAGGCTCTGTAAGTGTAAAGGCTGCCCTGATTAATGAAGACAAGGAAGTTTTGGAGAGCCATTATGTAAGGTCACATGGTCAACCGTTAGAGACGGTGTTGATCGTTTTGAAAGAAATTTTCAATAGAATTGAAATTGATGATATAGATGGGATTGCTGCTACCGGGTCCGGTGGTAAACTTTTGGCTGACATAATAGGCGTAAGTTTTATTAACGAGATAGTTGCGCAAAGTACGGCAACATCCGTACTGCATCCTGAAGTAAGGACGGTAATTGAAATAGGTGGTGAAGATTCAAAGCTGATTATGCTTGAGCCTGATGAAACAGGTGGAAATAATTTGAAAGTGTCTGATTTCTCTATGAATACGATGTGTGCTGCAGGTACCGGATCATTTTTAGATCAGCAGTCAACGAGAATAGGAGTTTCCATAGAAAATGAATTTGGCGAAATGGCTTTAAAATCAAAAACTCCACCAAGGATAGCGGGAAGGTGCAGCGTTTTTGCAAAATCAGATATGATTCACCTTCAACAGGTGGGAACGGAGATTCACGATATTGTCTCCGGTCTGTGTTATGCGCTTACAAGGAATTTCAAGAGTAACATCGGAAAAGGTAAGGAATTTGTAAAACCCATAGCTTTTCAAGGTGGCGTTGCAGCAAATGCTGGAATAGTCAAATCGTTTGAGGATATACTGGATTTGAGTGAAGGAGAACTCATAATTCCCAAATACTTTAATACTATGGGAGCGATTGGGTGTGCGCTGGCGTTGATTGAGAAGAATATAAAATCTCCATTTAAAGGTTTTAAGAAGATTGATACATATCTGAAAAATCGTAAAGGAAAAGACTCCAACCTTAAAAAACTAAACTGCAACAACTACGACATTAATGTTAATAAGCACATTTTGAAAAACGGTAAGAAAGTAGAAGCTTATCTTGGCGTTGATGTTGGTTCTATCAGTACAAATGTTGTGGTTATTGCGAAGAATAGAGATGTTTTAGCCAGACGTTACCTTATGACGGCAGGCAAGCCCCTTGAGGCAGTGAGACAGGGATTGTTCGAGGTAGGAGAAGAGGTTGGTAAAAACGTCATAATAAAGGGAGTTGGTGTTACCGGTTCGGGAAGGTATCTTACTGGAGAGTTTATCGGTTCGGATATAGTCAAGAATGAGATAACAGCTCATGCGACTGCAGCAGCCTGGGTTGATAAGGATGTAGATACGATTTTCGAAATAGGGGGACAGGATTCAAAATATATAAGTCTGGAGAACGGGGCGATAGTTGATTTTACTATGAATAAAGTATGCGCTGCCGGAACAGGATCATTTCTTGAAGAACAATCTGAAAAGTTGGATGTTAATATTAAACAGGAGTTTGGTAAGCGGGCCTTAGATTCGTGCTGTCCTTCACAGCTTGGAGAGAGGTGTACCGTATTTATGGAATCAGACCTCAACCACCATCAGCAGTTAGGAGTCCCTAAGGATGATTTGTTGGCAGGGTTGAGTTACTCCATTGTGTTAAATTATATTAATCGTGTTGTTGAAAAAAGAAAAATCGGTAATACTATTTTCTTGCAGGGTGGAGTGGCTGCAAACAGAGGTGTTAAGGCCGCTTTTGAGAAAGTGACTGGTAGATCGATTATAGTACCGCCTCATCATGACGTTATGGGAGCAATAGGTTCCGCAATAATTTCCATGGAAGAAAAAACATGGGATGAATCAAGGTTTAAGGGCTTTGATTTGAGGGGGAGAAAGTATGAGACAACTTCATTTGTCTGTAAGGACTGTTCAAACATATGTGAGATAAGAAAAGTTTCAATAACCGGAGAGTCTCCACTTCATTATGGAAGCCGCTGTGGCAAGTTTGATGATGAAAAGAAGGTAAAAAAATCTAGAGATTTGCCAAGGTTGTTTAATGAAAGAAATAAACTTTTATATGGCCCTTATTATACAGACCGTAAAACTAAAAATACAATAAAGAAAAGTGACGGCAAAAAGAAGTCACGAGGACGTATAGGTATCCCCCAGGCTTCTACATTTTTTGAATTATTCCCTATGTGGAGGACGTTTTTCACAGAATTAGGATTTGAGATAGTAATTTCGAAAAATACTAATCGAAGCATTATTAGTAAAGGGATAGAATGTGTAAACACAGAGACATGTTTTCCAATAAAGGTGTCACATGGACATGTTGTAGATATGCTTGACAAGGAGATAGATTATTTATTCCTGCCCAGTGTGATCAACATGACGCATGAATCTTCTAATACGACTCACTCTTATGCCTGCCCTTATATTCAGTGCCTTCCTTACATAATAGGATCAGCGGTTGATTTGGAATCACGAGAATTTAAACTGCTTCAGCCTATAATTCACTTTGAATACGGAGAAGCTCACGTAGAAAAAACATTCCGTAAAATTGCCGGAGAAATTGGTGTAAGAGGAAGTAAAGTTACTAAAGCAATAAAAAATGCCCAGGAAACACAAAAAAACTTCTATCAACATTTACAGGACAGGGGTAAAGAGGTATTAGATAATTTAGGTGAAGATGAAACCGCATTGGTAATCGTCAGTCGTCCGTATAACGGTTGCGATTCCGGTGTTAATTTAGACCTTCCTGAAAAACTCAGGGACATGGGGATCTTGGCAATACCAATGGATTGTATACCTTTGGATATAGAAGATATTTCAAAAGATTATCCAAATATGTATTGGAAATATGGGCAAAAGATTCTCGCCGCAGCGAGGTTTATAGCAAAAGACAAAAGGCTGAATGCTCTCTATATAACAAATTTCGGTTGCGGACCTGACTCTTTTATCTCCAAATTCTTTCCGAAAGAAGTTGGTGGAAAACCATTTTTGATGATAGACATTGATGAGCATAGTGCGGATGCCGGTGTGATGACACGTTGCGAGGCGTTCCTGGATAGCCTGAAAAACGCTAGAATTAAAAAGTTTGAGAAAGATACGGAGCAAAAGCATAAACACGCTCTCAATAAGAAGAGGACGATGTACATACCTTATATGAATGATTGCTGTTTCATGGCTGCTGCCGCCATGAGGGCAAATGGAGTTGATGCAGTAGCTATGCCAATGCCAGATAAAACAAGT
Source organism: Candidatus Scalindua sp. (assembly GCA_018670825.1). Lineage (GTDB taxonomy): Bacteria > Planctomycetota > Brocadiia > Brocadiales > Scalinduaceae > Scalindua. The sequence continues at coordinate 23,905 of JABHIW010000157.1, forward strand.
CTTGAATTGGGGAGGAAGTATACATCCGGGAAAGAATGTTACCCTGCAATACTAACGACAGGAGATATCGTGAAAAGGGCAAAAAGTCCCGACTTTGATCCTGACAAAAGTGTTTTCTTTATGGCAACTGCATCAGGACCATGCAGGTTTGGACAGTACACTACAATGCACAGAATGATCCTGGATGACATTGGCATGCCCCATGTACCAATATTCACATTGGATCAGGGAGATGACTACCAGGAAGATACAGAGAAATTAGGAGCAAATTTCCGTAAGCTTACGTGGAATGGAGTAGTATTTGTTGACTATTTGCAAAAGTTATTACACGAAATAAGACCTTATGAAATACATAGAGGAGATTCTGATGTTGTATATAAACAGCATATCAGGAAAGCAGAACATGCGATAGAATACGGACATGATCTTTTGCAGGTTGCTAAAGATGCATGTGACGCATTGAACAGGGTAGCAGTCGACAGAAGCGTGAGAAAACCAAAAATTGGCATTATTGGTGAAACTTATGTTCGTGGTAATGAGTTCTCAAATAACTTTATCGTAAGAACGATTGAGAAGCTTGGTGGCACGGCTGTAGTACCTCCGTTTAGTGAATGGCTGGACTATATTGCCCATCTAAGACGGGAAGATAGTATAAGGGATAAAGACCTTAATACTCTTTCAGTGGAGATGCTGACTGGGGTAATTCAGAAACATCACGAACGTAAAATGTCACGTCCTTTTAAGAAAAGCGGAAAAAAACTTTTTAAGGAAAGTTCAATAAAGAAATTAATTTCGAAGGGTAAATCGTATATCCATGATTCATATAGAGGTGATCCGGTCCTCAGTATGGGAAGAGCGATAGAATACATAGAGGATGATTGTGACGGTATTATAAACATTATCCCATTTCATTGTATGCCGGGAACAGCCGTGAACGCTGTTCTAGAAAAATTACAGAGAGATCATAACGATATTCCATTATTAAAGCTGACGTTTGATGGTCAGGAAGAGACAAATGAGGAAACTCGTTTGGAAGCGTTTATGCATCAGGCATATCAAAAAATGGAAAGCAGACAGAATAGTAATGAA
>JABHIW010000158.1 GCA_018670825.1 Candidatus Scalindua sp.
ATAGCTGATATTGTACCCGGTAAGCACCTTGTGGAAATCAGCATGGAGGGGTATGAAAACTGGAGTGAAAGTGTAGAGGTTAGTCCGGATAAGGAAAACCAGATAACCGCTGTACTCCAACAATTGACCGGTTCTCTCAATATAAAAAGTAAACCTTCGAACGCAACGATCATTGTTGACGGTAATGAAGTCGGCAATACTCCGTCTAACATAACTGATATTCTGCCCGGTAAGCACCTTGTGAAAATCAGCATGGAGGGGTATGAGAACTGGAGTGATAACGTAGAGATTAGTCCGGATAAGGAAAATCAGGTAACCGCAGTACTCCAACAATTGACCTGTTCTCTCAATATAAAAAGTGAACCTTCAAATGCAGTGATCATTATTGACGGTAATGAAGTTGGTAATACTCCTGCTAATATAGCTGATCTGATACCCGGCAAGCACCTTGTACAAATCAAAATGGATGGATATAGGAACTGGAAAGAAAGTTTGGATATTGTGCAGGAAAAGGTTACCGCTTTGACAGCAGTACTTCAAATAATACCAGGATCATTCAGTATAACAAGCGAACCATCAGACGCAGCAATCTTCATAGACGGTAAAGATGCTGGAAATACTCCTTTAATAATTACTGATCCAGACCAGGGAAAGCATCATATAGAAGTCAAAATGGAAGGGTATGAAAACTGGAGTGAAAGTGTGAATATTGAGCATAATAAGGAAACCACATTGACTGCAGCACTTCAACTGAAAGCTGGTTCTATCTGTATTAAGAGCGAGCCCTCAATTGCAGTAGTACTTATAGACGGCGAAGAAGTTGGCACTACTCCCCTAATCATAGCTGATCCAACTCCAGGCATACATAATGTGGAAGTAAAGATGTCAGGATTTGAAACATGGAGTGAGAGTGTGAAAATTGAGACGGGCAAGGAAGCTACTTTAACTGCAGTTCTTCAATTAAAACCCGGACCAGTTACTATCAACAGCGTTCCATCAGACGCAACGATTCTTATTAACGGTAAAGAAATCGGCACGACACCGGTAAACATAACTGATCCGGATCCTGGTGCCTACCTGGTGGAAGTAAGAATGGACGGATATGAGACATGGAACGAGAGTATTGACATTAAACCTGGGAAGGAAATTACAATAACTGCAGATCTTAAAATCAAAGCAGGATCAATCAATGTGACTAGCAATCCGTCAGATGCAGTGATCCACATAGACAGTAAAAATATTGGAAATACTCCTGAGACAATTACCGATCTAATCCCCGGTATGCACCTTGTGGAAGTTAAAATGGAAGGATATGAAATATGGAGTGAGAATGTTGAAGTCAAAGGTGACAAGAAAAATACATTAACAGCTATACTTTTGGAAATAACCGGTTCCCTCAATATATGCAGTAACCCATCAAATGCAATTATACGAATAGGCGGTAAGGAAGCAGGTAACACTCCGGCAATTATTGCTAATCTAGGTGCTGGTAAATATATTGTAGAAGTCAGTATGGACGGATATGAAATGTGGTCTGATAGCGTGAATATCAATCCGGGAAAGGAAACCGCAATAACGGCTGAACTTGAGACAAAAACAGGTTCAGTAAGTATTAAGAGTGAACCGTCAAATGCAATGGTCCTCATTGACGGAAAAAGAGCGGGATCTACTCCTGAAATGCTAACTGATATTAAGCTCGGTATGCATCTTGTAGAAGTAAAGATGGAAGGGTTTGAAACGTGGTGTGATAGCGTTAACATTAATCCAGGGAAGGAAATTGCAGTAACTGCTAAGCTTCAGATAAAAGCAGGCTCAGTAACTATCAAGAGTAATCCATCAGAAGCAACGATACTCCTAGACAGTAAAGATGTCGGCACTACTCCCAAAATCATATCTGATCTGAGCCCCGAAAAGCACCTTGTGGAAGTCAGAATGGATGGATATGAATCCTGGAGTAAGAGTATTGATATTGAACCTGCCATGAAAGCTGAGCTAACAGCGGAACTTCATATGAAGGTAGGCAGAGTAAATATTAATAGTGAACCGTCAAATGCTATAGTTCTCATGGATGGTAAGAAAGTGGGAACTACTCCTGAAATACTAACGGATATTAAACCCGGCGAGCATATTCTTGAAGTCAGGACGAAAGGATTTGACACCTGGAGTGAGAGTGTGGACGTTAGAGGTGATAAAGAAAATGTTATAGCTGCAGTACTCAAGGAGACAATCGGTTCTATCAGTATCAAAAGTAATCTTTCAGGAGCAGTAATTTATTTAGACGGTAAGGAAGTAGGCACAACTCCAGACACTATAACATCTGTCTCTACGGGCATACATGTGATTGAAGTTAAGATGGAAGGATATGCTGAATGGACAAAAAAAATAAATATTAAAAAAGGGGAAGAAATCACCTTAAATGCGATGCTTCAGTCTATTACAGGCACCGTCAGTTTAGAGAGCGAACCGACAGAAGCAATAATATTATTAGATGGAGAAGATGTTGGTAAGTCTCCTAAAACCGTGACCGGCATTAAAACGGGTAAGCATGAGCTTGAAGTACGGATGGACGGATATGTTTCCTGGGTGAAAATGATAAAAGTAAAGGCTGGCAAGGAATATGCCTTTACAGCAGTGCTTCAAAGAAGAAGAGGCTCTTTAATGATAACAAGCGATCCTTCTAACGCAACGATATATATACAAGATAAGAAAATAGGAAAGAGTCCCAAGACCGTAACTGAATTAATACCAGGAAATTATACTGTTGAAGTAAAACATGACGAGTATCAAACATGGAGTGACAATATAGAGATTGTATCTGACAAAGAAGCAGACTTGAAGGCGGTACTACAAGCAAAACCTGGCTCAATCAGTATAAAAAGCAAGCCATCTGACGCAAAAATCCTGGTTGACGGTAATGAATCCGGTACTACTCCCGAAACTATTAATGACATCAAATGTGGTACTCATATTGTAGAATTGAAAGTAGAAGGATATGAGATCTGGAGTGAAAATGTAGAAGTTAAACCAAATAAGGAATCCTCCTTAACAGCAGTACTCCAGGAGATTACAGGTTCCATCAGCATTAAGAGTGATCCGCCGAATGCAATGATTCTTATGGATGGTAAAAAAGCCGGTACGACTCCTGCGATTATAAAATATTTAAGCCTGACTACACATACAATTACTATCAGTATAGACGGATATAACGTCTGGAGTGAAAGTGTGGAAGTTGAGGCAGAAAAGGAGAAAGAACTAACTGCAAAACTCCTGGAGATCAGAGGTACAGTCAATATTAATAGCAGACCTTCCGGCGCATTGATACATATAGACGGTAAAGAAGCAGGAACTACTCCACAAACAATAACAGACTTAACAGCCGGTATGCACATGGTGGAAGCCAGCATGGAAGGTTATGAGCACTGGAATGAGAATATAAAAGTTATTGTAGGCAAAGAATATACTATGACAGCAGCACTCCAGGAAATAGCAGGCACCATCGATATAAAAAGTGAACCTTCAAATGCGACAATACTCGTAAATGGTAAAGAAACCGGATCGACTCCAGAAACCATAAAAGATCTCAAACCGGGTATGTACCAGGTAGAAGTCAGAATGGATGGATTTGAGAACTGGAGTAATAGTGTAGAAGTTGCATCAGGAAAGGAAAGTAAATTAACCGTAGCACTTCAGCAATTAACCTGCTCTGTCAATATTAGCAGTGAACCGTCAGATGCGACAATACTTATCGATAACAGTGAAAGAGGAACAACACCTCAAACTATAAAAGGCTTGAGCTTAGGCACGCATAAAATTGAAGTCAGAATGACAGGGTATGAAGACTGGAATGAGAACATAACGGTTAAAACAGATAAGGATAATACCGTAAACGCATTGCTTCAGAAAATCACTGGATCTATCAACATTCAGAGTGATCCATCAAATGCCACAATTCTCATTGACGGTAATAAAGCAGGTACTACTCCAGCAACGATAAAAGATTTAAGTCCGGGAACACACATGGTTGATATCAGTATGGAAGGGCATGCAGAATGGAGAGAAAGCGTAGAGATTATATCTGGCGAGAAGATTGACTTAACAGCCACACTTCAAATGGAAGTTGGTTCCCTTGATATCAAGAGTAAACCTTCAGGTGCAATAGTACTCCTGGACAGCAATGAAGTTGGTACTACTCCGGCAGCTTTAAGTTCTATTCCCGTTGGTCCACATGAGATCAAGATTAAGATTGATGGATACGAAGACTGGAAGAGATCGATAATTATTAAAAAAGGGAAAGTGAATAGCTTAAACGCAACACTCCAACTAAATATTGGCTCTATTAGTATTGAAAGTTATCCTGAAAAAGCAAAAATAATTTTAGACGGTAAAGAAATCGGCAAGGCTCCTAAACAATTAACAGATATCATAGTTGGAACGCATGAGGTTGTCGTTTTGATGGACGGATATGTTACATGGAAAAAAACGATAAAAGTTAAAACAGCAAAGGAGACTTCATTAACAGTAGACCTGAAAAAAGAGAGTGATACTGTAGAAATTCAAACTGACAGCACAATGAAGAGTCCAGAAATTCCGGAAGCGACATCTCATGAAATCAGTGAACCAGAATTTATACCTGAGAAAATAGAAGAGAAAACTATAACTCCACCAGAAAAAACAAAACCCTCATCTATAAAGAAAGAGACCAAACGTCTTCCCGACGAATTAGTCAGGCTACGTTCCACTTATGACAAAATATCTAATTCTCAGATTGATTCATTACCATTTATCACAGTCCGAGAAAAACATAATAGCATTTTTCTTTGCCACAGTTCAATCATTCACTGTTACGAAGAGAAACCAGTCGGTAATGGCGATGTTATCATTGACCATACAACCGAATTAATGTGGTACCAGTCCGGATCCCTAGAATATTTTAATTTGAGGAAAGCAATGAAATGGGTAAAGAAGGCAAACAAAGATAGTTATGCTGGTTTTAATGACTGGCGACTGCCCACACTGGAAGAAGCATCATCATTACTTGAATTTGAAACAAATGATGATAATTTTATTGACCCTGCCTTTGATAATAAGCAATGGGGTACCTGGACAGGTGATAAATCTGACAGAAGCCACGCATGGATTGTTACGTTTGTGAATGGTACCATAAGCCAGGTTCCGGCTGGAACACCCGCAACTTTTGTCAGGCCAGTCAGATCATTAAATGTATGATGTAATTTGATCTCCACTCAAATAACTGACCAGTTTTCTTTGTAACTTATAAAAAATGAAAGACCGCTCAAAACTCATTACCGAACAGAGGAACCTCAACACTCTCGATATTGATGATAAATCAACTCTGGAAATCGTAGATATTATCAATACCGAAGATTCAAATGTAATTAAAGCTGTTCACAATGAACGCCAGAATATTTCAAAGTCTGTTGACCTTATTGTCGAGTCATTCAAAAAAGGAGGGCGTCTGTTTTATATCGGAGCGGGAACAAGTGGACGTTTGGGAGTACTTGACGCCTCTGAATGCCCCCCTACTTTCGGCACTGACCCTGGGATAGTTATCGGTATAATAGCTGGGGGTTTAGATGCGCTTACAAAGTCAATAGAAGGTGCCGAGGATAGACATGTGGATGGTGAACAGGCAATAATAGAAAATGGCATAACAGAGCAAGACACCATAGTTGGTATTGCCACCAGCGGTACTACACCATTTGTTCATGGAGCTTTAATCCAGGCAAACAGGATTGGGGCCACTACCATCTTTCTGTGTTGCAATCCTGACATAAATCCTACTGCGGATGTAGACGTCATCATAAGACCAATAACAGGTGAGGAAGTAATTACGGGCTCTACACGACTGAAGGCAGGCACAGCGACAAAGCTTATTTTGAACACTCTTACGACCACATCAATGATAAAAATGGGGAAAGTTTATGAAAACCTCATGGTTGACCTTCAAGTAAAGAACGTTAAACTCAAAGATCGTGCTGAACGTATTATTATGACGGTAACAGACCTTGGCAGAGACGCCGCAGACAAACTATTAGATAAGGCAAATGGCAACGTAAAGAGCGCTATTGTTATGCATAAATTACAGACAAGCTATAAAGAAGCCAGAAAGAGACTTGATGAATGTGATGGCTTTGTGAGAAAGGTGTTAAACAATGACAATTTATAAAATATCCACTATGCCTGTAGAAATTAGCATGGAATAGTCGGAAGAACATTATTGTCATGCTTAATACCGATTTCTATATCTAAAGAGTTTGCTATTATTATGAATCTGTCTTGATGATACGGAAATAATTTATTATGCAACGGTAAATCCCCTTTTGTCCTTTTTTATAAAACCCTCTTTTACGAGTTGTGAAAGATTGTTTCTGATTTTTTCCTCACACATGTTAAGTTTTTGTGCAATATCATGTTCGGAGACGTTTGATTCGTGGACCAGTAACCTGAGAACCATTCCCCGAATCTGTCTATTCGATCCTTGAAATGGCGACTGCTTTTGATAGTGTGCACTTCTCCTGTTCGGATTTTCGTATTTCTGCTTAAGCATTACTCCATAATCCATAAGGGCATAATACCACTCTCTTGGATTAGAAGAATCAAGGGTCCTTTCTACCAGAGGGAGAATCTCGGCATCCTTGATATTTTCCATATCATGAAAAAAATAGTGAATAAAGACTCTCCGTATGTTTGTCTCAATAAAAACCGTAGAATGTTGAAATGCAAAAGTTACGATTGCCGAAGCAGTCGCCCTGCCTATTCCTGGAAACGTTATTAATGTTTCAATCGATGCCGGCAGATTACCGTCAAATTCTTCAACTATTTTTTGGGCAATCTGTTTCAAGGCAATAGCACGGCGATTATAGCCCATACCCTGCCATACCTTAAGTATCTTTCGTAGTGGTGCTTTCGTGAGTGAATGAAAGTCCGGAAATATCCCGGTAAATTGTTCATACTTTTCCATAACCCTCTGTACCTGTGTCTGCTGAAGCATAATTTCCGAAACAAGGATATGATACGGATCATCTATCATTCTCCAGGGAAGATCACGACCATACTCTCTGTAATAAGCGTAAACATCATTTTGAAATTTCCGAACAGTTGCCGGAGTCGGCATCCTCCTGGCTTTAACCCTCCCTGTCATCAAACTAAGGCTACTCTTCTTTTGTATTTTTTTCGCTTTTTCTCTTTTCATAAAAGAGTCTCCAATGGAATTTGCAGAACAAGTCAGGAATATATTTATCAAGCTGCAGCCCATGGAATTACCTACGTCACCAATCATCACGCGTTACCCAAGGTTATTCACAATGCCGTAGTTACACAAAACGGTTTACAGACACACCGGTTTAAGTACCATAAGAATCAGTAATATATGAACTTTAATAATAAAAAAAACCCTGGATCTGTCACGATGGACATATCCAAGGCTTTATTTTAATATAATCACTCCTAAACCCTACAATCCAAAAACACCAATTGAGAAATTACTCAATTAAATTTCGATATTTACTTAATGCCAGAAGTGGAAAGTAGCTCCTGTACATATGGTATCTGAGGTAGAAAATCTTTGGAAATCCTGTACCGGTGAATTCTTCCTCATCCCATGTCCCATCTTCTTTTTGTGTTTTAATTAAATACTCAATACCCTTTCTTACTGCTTCGGAATCTCGCTCTTCAGTGCATAAAAGCCCCAATACCGCCCATGAAGTTTGAGAGGCGGTACTCCTTCCAATAGCACTGAGAGATGTATCCCAATATGACTTACACGTCTCACCCCAGCCACCATCTTCATTTTGAAAATCTATTAACCACGATGCTGCTTTTTTTACATAATCCTTAGTCATGTCTTCCTTAATAGAGTAAAGACCAGACAATACAGACCATGTTCCGTAAACATAATTAGTACCCCAACGACCAAACCAGGAACCATTTTTCTCTTGTTCTTTTTTCAAGAAATTAATAGCTTTTTTTGCCGGAAGAAAGTTTAAGTCATATCCTAATTTACCCATCAAATCCAGGACGCGGGCAGTAAGATCACTTGTGCTCGGGTCAAGAAGAGCATTCCAATCAGCAAAAGGAATATTATTTAGTATTTTCTTATTATTGTTTTTATCAAAGGAACCCCATCCACCGTCATTGCACTGCATTCCCATAAGCCACTTGAAGCCTCTCAGAATTGCCTGCTGCTTGCGATTCTTATCAGGCAAATCTAATAGCTGTAAAGACATCATCACCACCGCAGCATCATCATTGTCAGGATAGAATTCATTTGCGTGCTGAAAATACCACCCGCTTGGTTCCCTGACTGGATTCTTCATACTCCAATCACCAAAGGTTTTAACCTCCTTTTCCAACATCCACTCCCCAGCCTTAACCAATGTCGGATGGTCATTAGGCAAACCGGATTTTAAGAGTGCCAGAATTGCCCATGGAGTATCCCACACAGGTGATACACAAGGTTGGAGAAACATAGTATCGTCATCATGTATTGCTAAATTTTCTATATCTTCTATTGCCTTCTCCACGATAGGATTTCCGTCTTTATACCCAAGGCACTTCATAGCCATTAATGAATTTACCATAGACGGCCATATTGCTCCTAACCCTCCTGATTTTTCCAGGCGTTCCAGCATCCATTTTTCTGATTTTTCAATAGCCATCTTCCTTATAGAGCGGACCGGCTGGTTTTCGTATCTCCTAAGGAGAGTATCGAAATTTATAAACATATTTTTTATTGTTAACCTGTTTTGGTCTCTTTTCAGTCGGTAGCTGACTTTTTGTTTGGGTGTCACATATAGATTATCTAATACCGCTTTATCACCGATCAAACTACTTGGTCTTTTGGCCATAATTATACCTAAAGGAACGACAATACACCTGGACCAATAGGACATTTCATAAATGTTAAAATAAAAAAACTTAGGTAGAAGGATTATTTCTACTGGCAATGCCGGAATACCTCTCCAGTCAAATTGTCCAAAAATAGCAAGGTATATCTTCGTAAATGTATTACATTTCATTATCCCTCCCAGTTTCAGAATACAACTCCTGGCCTTTTGCATATAAGGCTCATCATCTGAATGACCCGCTAGTTTGAGAGCAAAATAACATTTTACTGAGATACTGACATCACTAAACCCGTCATGGTAAATACTCCAACCACCGTCTTCATCCTGTTTCTTTATTATATACTTTGTCGCCTTTTCTTGTTTTTTAGTGTCAATCCTTTTCAAGAAATGCATTAACATTAAATATTCCGCAGTTAACGCAACGTCACCCTCCAATACACCAGCCCAAAATCCTTCTTTCTCCTGTTCACCAAGCAGATGTGTTTGTGAATTCTTAATAGCAATACTTAATCTACTATCAGGTGAAGCATCACCAGGAAAACCCTGGAGTTGCCTTTCAAAGTTAAGTTGATCTGAAGTGATTTTTGGCAGGTAATAGCCATTCTTACCTTTAATAATCTTGTTGCTGATATTATCTACTGTTTCTATAAAATCGATCAGGAGTTTGGCCATTTTTTTCTTAAAATATTAATAAAACTATCTGAAATTTATGTACTCTTATATATTAAATTATTGTATCTTTTACAAGTAAATTATGATGTGAAAATATAACGTACAAGTTGTCTTAATTGTACTATTTTAAAGAACATAAGATAGATTATTATGGGAAAAATGAAAGTAAAAGACTTTAATTTAGAATATACACTAGAATGCGGTCAAATATTCAGGATAAACAGGGTTGATAGCTGGTATTATGTTAATGCACAGGATAAATTTTTTAAAATTAACCAAGTCGGAAATGAGATAACTTTTCATGGTGTTGATAAAGAGTTTATTATTCATTTCTTTTCTTTAAATGAGAATCTTTCAAAAATACTTAAAGAGATAGATAAAGATAAATACATTAGAAAATCTATAGACAGATACCGTGGTTTAAGGATCATTAAACAGGACCCGTGGGAATGTCTAATATCATTTATCTGCTCCTCTGCGTCAAACATTCCCAGAATAAAGTCAAAGATCAAAGCACTCTCAGAGAGTTTTGGAAATAAAATTTCTCTGGATGGGGTCAGCGACTATACTTTTCCTGCTCCCGGCAAAATTAATGACTACAAAAAAGTATTAAATGCAAAAACAGGTTTTCGTGCAAAGTATATTTTCGAAGCAAACAATTCCCTGAATATTAAAAATCTTAACTCGTTAAGAACACAATCTTATAATAATGCAAAAAACGAATTAAAGAAGATAAATGGAGTTGGAGACAAAGTAGCTGATTGCGTTTTACTTTTTTCCCTTGGTTTCTATCAAGCGATTCCTGTTGATACCTGGATAAAGAAGACGATGCAATTGTTATACTTTGACAATGCCACTATTTCTAACGAAAAGATCAGAGAATTTGGACTAGATTATTTTGGAACTTATGCCGGTTACGCACAACAGTATTTATTCATGTTATCGAGGAATGACATGGGCACTACAAGCAGATTACAACTCTGGAAAAATGGAATGCTTGAAGAGTGATTTTAGTGAAAGGATGCTATAAAAGGCTTAACCTCATTAATGTCAAAAGGAACTTTTTTCACACTACTGAAATACACTCTCTATTTTAAGCTAAGAACTGCAATAGTTTGCCTTTGTGTATTCCATAAGCCCCCCTGCCTCGATTATATCCTTCATCTCATCGGCAAAGGGTGTAAATGAATACTCTTTGTCTGTTGTTAAATTAGTGATTACATTTGAATTTAAGTCTACTTTAACGTTGTCACCATCACTTATCTCCGTACCTGCCTCTTTACTCTCAAAAATTGGCAGCCCGATATTGATAGCATTCCTGAAAAATATCCTGGCGAAACTCTTGGCAATCACACAAGAAATCCCTAATGCCTTGATAGCGATCGGGGCGTGTTCTCTGGAAGACCCGCAACCGAAGTTTTCTCCAGCTACTATTATATCACCTTTATCTGCTTTCTTAACAAAGTCCTTGTCAATGTCCTCCATGCAGTGAGCAGCCAGCTCTTTTTCGTCAGTTGTATTCAAATATCTGGCAGGAATAATCTCATCAGTGTTAACGTTATCCCCATATTTCCAACTTTTACCATTTATCATAAATCTTTTAACACCTTTCTTTCTACTTTATGGAACATCAATTCATAGTTGCATATTTTCCACTACCATTCTGCCTGCTTTCCATTTTTTGATATGCCTGATGCATAAACGCTTCCAAACGAGTTTCCTCATTTGTCTCTTCCTGTCCATCAAATGTCAGCTTTAATAAAGGGACATCGCTATGATCTCTCTGTAATTTTTCTAAAACGGCATTCACCGCTGTTCCCGGCATACAATGAAATGGAATAATGTTTATAATACCGTCACAATCATCCTCTATATATTCTACCGCTCTCCCCATGCTGAGAACCGGATCGCCTCTATATGAATCATGGATATACGATTTACCCTTCGAAATTAATTTCTTTATAGAACTTTCCTTAAAAAGCTTTTTTCCGCTTTTCTTAAAAGGACGTGACATTTTACGTTCGTGATGTTTCTGAATTACCCCGGTTAGCATCTCCACGGAAAGGGCATTAAAGTCTTTTCCCCTTATACTATCTTCCCGTCTTAGATGGGCAATATAGTCCAGCCATTCACTAAACGGAGGTACTACAGCCGTGCCACCAAGCTTCTCAATCGTTCTTAC
>JABHIW010000055.1 GCA_018670825.1 Candidatus Scalindua sp.
TATGTGTAAATGTGCAGTGAAGAAAGAGAAAAAATCTAGCTTTGTAACAGTTAGAAATAGCTGGAGATTAAGTGCTTTATTTCGCATTGAAGCTCTTATCAAAGAAGTTGGTCAGGAATCCAGAGGTAAAAGGATGGGTATATGTGGAAATACTATTTTTGTGAAAGTTAAGAAAACTGACCCAACCAATATTTTGTATGAACCGCAATTACGTTGTAAAGACAGAGTTTGTCCAGTGTGTAACTCATACCGAGCTTCTATTCTTTCTCGAAAGGTAGAAAAACTTGGTAAGAACATGGCAAACCCACATTTACTGACAGTAACGGCTAATACATTAAACAGGGATAGTTTAAAGACTGCTGTTGAGTGTTTTAAGAAATCAACAAGTTTGCTTAAGAAAGAGCGATCATGGTGGAAAAGGTATATTCGGGGAGGAGTTGAACATATAGAAATTACATACAAAGAAGAAACTGGCTGGCATGTTCACTCACATATGTTAGTTGATCTGGCTGTTGATCGTAAGGTTGAAAATATGCAGCTTACAGAGGATGGGTATTTTCTAGACCCACTTAAAATGGATTTTGAACATGTTCTCAAGAAAGTTGGTCTTGGCACTATCTCTGATATTAGACCAGTTACAGAAGGATACGGGAAAGAGATCTCAAAGTATTCTATGAAGTTTGGTCTTGATATTGATGAAGACAGGCTTAAGGAGATAATTGTTGATATGAAGGGTAAAAGGATGGTGTCAAGGTTTGGTAATTGTTACGGTCTTAAAGAGATTGAAGAGCTTACACCGCAAGAGGAAGATCAATATGAAACACTGGGAACCATTAAGGAGGTTGTTGACAAATGCTTTAAAGAGGATGGTGTTGATAGTGAACTGGTCGGGTATGCACTTGGGGCGGTAAAGATAGGTCTTATAGAGTTATGGTCAGCACACTATAAACCTGAACCTTTCCAAGGCGTGAAAAATGATTCATCCTAATATGATTTCTACTTCCCTGAGCCTTTAGTAAAAAAACGAAAAGGAAAATCACAAAACCCTTTTCATTTACGCTTTTTTTATAATGCTTTTAAACTATTGGTTTCTGGAAGTATATATAAACATGACAAAAATGCCTTATCTTTGGCATGATTTTTTATACTGTAAGAAATTTCAATATTGAAAATGAATTCACATAAATGCTTAGAATACATTGAGTCTTAGTATTTGTAATATGTTTTTTGCTCCAAGATGATCTTTATTCAAAAACTTTTTACAAATACGGCTATAACAAAAGGTGTTGAGGACTGTTAATAAAAATTATTGGAGAGTTTCATGGTAATGATATATAATGCTGCCGATAGCGACATACAGACGCGATCAGGCTTCGGGAAGGGAGATACATATGTTTAAACGAAGCGGTGTCTGGTGGGCGTGTATACGGCACAATGGGAGGAAGGTGCAGAGAAGCCTTGAAACCTCTGATAGAAAACTTGCAAAGGCCATAGAGTCGAAGGTAAGAACGGAGCTTGTTGAGGGTGTTTACTTTAATAAGCCTATCGGACGTGACAGGACATTCCCTCAGTTGGTTGTAAAGTTTATGAGGGAGCATGCACCTAAAGTCTCAGATAGTCAGCAGAGAAGTTATGCTACATCCTCAAAGCATCTTCTTAAATTCTTCGGAGAGATTGATCTGTTATCAATATCACCTAAGATGATATCAAGGTATAAGGTATTAAGAAGAGAGGCGGGGTTAAGACCTGCTACTATCAACCGAGAAATGGCTATGCTCTCAAAGGCTTTTAATCTGGCAATCAGAGAGTGGGAGTGGCTTGAGATAAATCCTGTGTCCAGAGTATCGAAAGAGAAGGAGGATAACGAGCGTGATAGGTGGCTCACAGTGGATGAAGAGGTGTGTCTACTAGAAAACAGTTCTGAGTGGCTCAGAGATATAATTCTTTTTAATCTTCATACCGGACTCAGGCAGGATGAACTTCTCTCTCTAACATGGGACAGGGTTGACGTGTTTCGTAAGACGATTCTTATAAAGGATACGAAGAATGGCAAGCCGAGAACGATTCCACTTAATAAGACTGCCCTTGATATCTTGGAGAGTAAAGCCAGAGTCATAAGTATCAGGAGTAAGATTGTTTTTCACAGTAAGTGTGGAACGAAGATTGACAAGCATAACTTAAGGAGAGCGTTCGTGATTGCAAAAGAGAGATCGGGTATTGAGGATTTTACATTTCACGGACTGCGTCACACCTTTGCAACTCGTCTGGCACATAGTGGAGTAGATCTCTATAAGATATCCAAGTTGCTCGGACACAAGGATATCAAAACGACTCAACGTTATGCTCATCATTGTCCTGACAGTCTACGAGATGGAGTTGATATATTAGAAGCTGACTACAATTTGACTACAGTGGGAAGAAAAGCAGCAATTTCAGGTGAAGGAAATTGTCATAAGTCTTTGGGGAATAAAGTGCGCCCTGAAGGATTCGAACCTTCGACCCACTGATTAAGAGACGTTAAAAGACCATTTTTACAATTTGCATGACTGCCTGATTTAGTGTCAATTGCGATACGATCAAATTAACGGTTAAAGTCTATTTTAGATATGAGAATTCTGTCATAAGTTCTTGTTTTTATGCTTGTCTTTATGTTGTTTTCGGTATATTTTACATATTTTCATGTTATTTATGGCATTAATTTATATCTGAGTGAGCCATTTAAATAACAAATACATAGCTGATTGGACTGGTTTTTCTATCACTTACCAACAACTATGATAGCTATCTGTTAACGTAGTGAACTATAAAAATTTTACTTTCAGTGATTTTGATTAATTGTAATGTTTCAGCTTTAAACGAAGAAATTAAGTTTGAAACTTTGCATTTTTTTGAGGGAAACCATTTTTTCTAATTTGTTCAAGTTAAGATTATGAAAGACATACGGATGAACAGGGGTGACAATTCGGGAGATCAGTACCTTGAGTGTGAGGAAGTTGAACTTCAGGAGGATAAATATGCCGGTATTATCAAGTTGAAAAAACCTCCGAGAAATTCTATCAGTTCCTGGTTAATAGATGCAATTTATAACAAGATAGATTCCTATGAGAACAATAGTAGAATTTCATCTATTATCATTACAAGCGGTATCAGAAGAGTCTTCTGTGATGGCGTAGATCAGGATGAACTGTTTGGATCGTGGATATCAGGGTTGGTAGCAGAAAAAAATTATGACAGATTCATAAGGGCCCATGAGATGTTTTTAGAGATTGAAAATTGCAGGAAGCCGCTTATTGCTGCTCTTAATGGCGTTACCATTGGCGCTGGCCTTGAGCTCGCATTATTATGTGATATTCGTATAGCATCAGAAATATCATTCTTCTGTCTACCGGAAGCAAAACCGGAGTTGGGTATTATTCCTGGTCTTGGAGGGACTATAAGACTGACAAAGGTAATTGGTGTTTCCAGGGCTAAAGAGATGTTGTTTTCCGGAAAAATGATCCGTGGGAAAACAGCATTGGAATGGGGCCTGGTTAAAACATTGGTACCTGCCAAAGAGGTGCTTAACGAGTCAATAGAGTTTGCTCGTAAACTGGCAAAAAATAATGACATTTCAATAGAGAACATGAAAAAATGTATAAATTATGCAGTTGACCATGATACAAGAAAGGGCATTGAATACGAAGTAGAACTTTTTGCTGAGATGATTCGGGTGAAGTTGGCAGAAAAGAACTCATCCGTCAGAACGGCTTAGTCAGACTGAAAGACACGGAGTTCGTTAAGCAAAACCTTTAAAGCGGTAATGTAAGAATCCTCAATACTTATATTATTGGTATTGTTCATAAGCATAGTAAAAGATCTCAAAATAGCTATTATTTCTTCATCTGAATAAAATCAAATTGAATCAGTCCTGAAGTATGGTTGTTTTCGGTATTATCTCTGCCTGTACATATTTTCTTCAATGAATCGAACTGGATCAGTAATCTACTCTAACACTCTTCAGCAATATCCGGATCCCATGTGTTAGGTACAATGAAGTGTGGCGTTTGAATTGTTGGATGCTCTAGTAGAGTCCTCCCAGCTTCTGTCATGAAATCATCTGGTAATTCGACCGTATTTTTTTGTATGTTTGCCCGCGATAACACGGTACCCGCTTGCGAGTCTCGATCCAGTATTTGAAAGACCACTTCAAGGTCAGTCGTAGGAATATCACAGTATTTGAAAACCTCTTCGATCGTCTGCTTTGGTAATGAGTTCAATTCCTTAAAACGAATGGCAAGCATAGGAACACCTTGCTGGTTAAGCTTTAGACAACATTCCATCACCGAAAGCCACATCAACATTCCCATATTTGCGATTGACAAAGGTACTCCCTTCTCAGAAAAGTGTTTATCAATTAAAGGCACAAGTGGACTCAACGAAGCCTGCATTGCTGCCAGGTACTCAGTGGAGTTGACATCATCCTGCACAAATGCACGAGCAGCAGATTTCAACCACGTTTCAGCATCGCGATACAAAAAGATATTTTTAGCACCGGGAAAGTGTTTGAACATAAGATCCGCTGTCTCGATGCCGAAGCTTCGGAATTTGATTGCCCACGTAAATGGAAGCGAGCTCTGCTTATGAGATTTACATAACACCTTCGTGCAACTTTGTAGTAGTTCACTGACTTCAGCATCATTTCCCCCATCCCATTCACGAATCGCCACAAGCTGAGTGTAAATATCCGGTTCAGACAAACTAACTATATTATCTACCTGATTAAGTGCCGTACTAAGCAATGTCGAGCCACTTCGCCCAACTGAATAGATCAGGATGAGGCATTTGCTGTCAAGGTGTATATCATTTGCTAGTCGATGAAGTTCCTCATAAGGTACGGCAAACAATCTTACCGCGCTTTCATACTGTGCCTGATAGTAGAAAGGGGCCTGTGAAAGATCAACGTCAGCATGGGTTTCCGCAAATATTGCACGTTTATATTCATGGTCTAAACAATAGAGGCTGATATTGGGGCTTTCAATCACGACTTGTGCATCAATTGTATCTCCTTCACTGAAATAAAAATCAGCCGGGCTAGTGATACCAAGATGATTTTTCCGTCTTCTGCTTTCAATATTCAAAATCCTTGCTTTCATACAAACCATCCTTATGAGCATAAAATTTAATCTATGGTGCTTTTATTATATTCGTATTGTCGTAATATTTCATTATAATCTACGCAAATGATTTGACCATTACGTTTCATTAACTACCCGTTATTTATCTTTTATCAGCGGATGATTAATATTCACCAGTAAATTCTTTGTCATGACGACTATAAATCAATCATATGACAGCATACGGCAACGGCATGTTGACTATATGTGGCAACTCATGCCTGAATACGTTAACAGGCTTCGATGGTCCCGTGCAGAAATCGAGGCAGAGCAGACACGTGCGTTACGCAGTTTACTGGACCATGCCAGGATGCACTCTCCCTGGCATAAAGATCGACTTGCCGGTATTAATCCTTCAACAGCAACGATTGCAGACCTGGACAAAGTACCTCCTATGACCAAGGAGGATCTCATGTCTAACTGGGATTCAATAGTTACAGACAAACGAGCCAAGCTGAAAGATGCAAATACTCATCTGTTGAACCTCAAGAGTGACGCCTATTTTTTGGATGAATACCATGTGATTTTATCCGGAGGCTCAAGTGGCGTTAGGGGCGCTTTTCTTTATGACTGGCATGGATGGGCTGTTTCTTACATCAGCCTTGTGCGTGGGTTTAATAACATTTTAATGAAGATATGCGATGACAACAAGTCGGCCATAGCATCAATTTCAGCCTATGTTGCCTCCCATGCATCAAGCGCACTATCCCATACATTTTCAAGTCATATTAATGAGATTGCACATATTCCGGTGACCCTTCCGATAGACGAGATTGTCAATGAGTTGAATCGTGTACGGCCGGCACTACTTCATTGTTTTCCAAATATCCTTTCACATTTATGTGCTGAATTTTTAGACGGAAAGTTACAATTTAATACTAAGGCAGTCTGGTGTACTTCAGAACCTCTGTTGCCTGGTGACAGGGAGTTGACGGAACGTACTTTGAAGGTGCCTGTGGTTAATACATGGTCAGCCAGTGAAGTTAACGGAGGCACGTTTCCCTGTATGAGTGGTGGTGGATTTCATATCAGTGAAGATGTATGTATAATTGAACCGGTAAACAACCACGGACAGCTTGTAGGAAGAGGTGAAAGGGCTGACAAGATTTACATGACGAACCTTTTTAACAAAGTCATGCCACTGATACGTTACGAAATTACCGATCAATTTAAAGTTCTTGAAGGATTATGTCCGTGCGGTTCCAGCTATTTAAAAGCAGAAGATGTTCTTGGCCGCACTGATGACTTGTTTGTTTACGACGGGAATATTATAGTACATCCTTTAAACTTCTACTCACCGTTATTTCAAGAACCTGATATCATGGAATTCCTGGTACGTCAAACAGAGCAGGGTGCTGATATAGATATTGTAGTAACAGGAAGTCCAGACTATAACAGGTTGGAAAAATCAATCAAATCAAACCTGTTTCAAGTTGGTTTAAAAAGTTCTAAAGTCAATATATACCCTGTAGAAAGCATCAAAAGGTCAAAAACCGGAAAACTGAAAAGGTTTGTCCCGCTTGCTGTAAACAAAAAATAGTTTCGTCGATAAGAGATTTTACTATAACAACACATCACGCTTTTATCTAAATCATTACTATTTCATTAGTACAATCAGCTTTGACTATCTCAAAAAATTGTTATCCATCTAAAGAATTATTAATTAGAGAATGAAAGTCATAATTGTCGCATTAGGAAGTTTAGGGGATAACTCTCCATTGGTTGCTATTGGTGCTGAATTACGTAAAAGAGGTTGTACGGTTACTGTCCTGGGGTGTGATTGGTATAAAGATTTGATCGTTAATGCAGGTTTGACATACCATTCCATTTTAAGCTCAGGGGAGGCCGAAAAGATCAGCAAAGAACCGTATTTATGGGACAGGGAAAAATCATTTTCGGTAATGGTCAATAGAATGTACGCTCCCACTACCTGGCCGGTTTTTGATTTTATCAAAGAACTATATGAACCGGGAAAGACCATAGTGGTTTCTTCTTTATTTATTTTTGGAGCTCGTCTTGCCCGGGAAGCATTGGGTGTACCTTTAGTGACCATCCGCATGTCTGCTTTTGCATTCTGGAATGTAGATAAAAAACAAAAGGCCGCATTCAACTGTGTGTTAAACCCTGTTTTGAATGAACTTTGTAAAAAAATTAACATCTGTCCGGACCAGGGCAGTCTTTACCATTGGATGTACTCTCCCGACAAAGTTATAGGGCTATTTCCTGATTGGTTTGAGAATTACAAAAGTAAATGGCCTTCACATATTAAGCTTACACATTTTCAATTCGTGGACGAAAAAAAGGAGGATAGTCTCCCGGCAGAACTTAAAGAATTTATTACAACAGGTGAGCCATCCATAGTTTTTACTCCGGGTTCCGTCATGAGAAATGCTAAAGATTTTTTTACAACATCTTTAGACGCTTGTTTGAGTCTGGGAATGCGCGGTATTTTCCTCAGCCCATACCGGGATCAAATCCCTCCTGATCTGCCTTCTTCTTTTCGACATTTCGATTTTATTCCATTAGATACATTACTACCATATTCATCAGGAATTGTTTATCACGGAGGAATTGGTACCTGTGCTCAAGGTTTAAGAGCAGGCATTCCACATCTGGTTACACCAATGAACCTTGAACAGTCTGATAATGCCGAGCGGTTAAAAAAGCTTGGTGTTGGTGACTCAATTAACAGGAATGATTATAATAAAACAACCGTGAGTAACAAACTTGAAAAGCTGTTAACCTCTAAAATCGTCCATGAGTGTTGTCTTAAGTTCAAAGGCAAGTTTGACAATTACCAAGGTATAACGGACACGTGTGATGAGATCATGTCTGTATTTAAATCAGAAAATTAGCACACGTAAGAAATGAGCTCTGATTAATTTTATTCTCTATAGCTCCTTTACTTTTCCATGAGATGTTTCTTCGCGATTCATTATTTAAAAATAACTTGTCAATAGGTCAGGTTTAAGCCTGGAAACTCCTGATAGGCGACGTTTATAAACTCTTTAGCATTTATACTAAGAAATAACGGGAACATAATGTTTTAAGATGTTGAAATACTGAGACTTACAATTTGGTAAATTTCAACCGTTTTTATAGCCTTTTCAGGAGTAAAATTATGTGTGAATGCGTAGTGAAAAAAGAGAAAAAATCCAGAGTTGTAACCGTTAAAAATAGCGGGAGGCTTAGAGTACTTTTTCGTATTGAAAAATATATCCATGAAATTGGTCAGGACTTCAGAGCCAAAAAGAGGGTTTTTTGAGTACATCAAATCTGCCGTAAGCCATTAAGGAAGAAAAAATTGGGGTACCAGGATTCGAACCCGGAGAATTGAACCAGAATCATAAAAAGGGTATTTTGACAATTTACATAACTGCCTGATTTAGTGTCTGTTATGTCGCTATCACATTAACTGACAATGGCTTATAAATTTATTTTTTTCCTGTTGATTCCTGTGGAGTTCTGCTGATTACGATGGAGTTGACTACGTTTTGACTACAATCTGACTACATTAAATACTTGTTCATATTTTTGCGGGTAAGGCGGGATATATTACAAAAACTAATATTCATTGTATATGGTGAGCAAATGGATGTTGGATTAATACTACACGCACAATGTAATTTACCTGAAAACCATCGACAATATTGACAAAAGTCTGGTTTGTTATCATTCCTCTATACACCATTCACATAGCAAGCGTAATCAGGTGGTAAATTTGAGGTGTTATTCCATCTCTTTACATCCAATTCTCTATTATTTCTTAATATTTCAATATATCGCTGGTTTTTATGATATTTTCTCAATTAAATGCAACTTAAGTTATGTTGAATTTCAGCTAATACAGTAGTAAAATCAAAAAAGAAAAAATAGCGACTATGTGCTGCATTGCTTCGGCGAATATTAAACGTAAAAGGAGGGCTATACCAATGAAGACATTAGTAAACACTGCAAACTCCCTTATCTCCCAAATGGTAAAAATTGTATTATTGACGGTGTTAGTAGCATCATTTACTTCGCCTGCATATACATATACCCAAAAGGAATTGTGGGAGCATCTTGATACAAAAACTCATATACTTTATAAGCGAGGACAATATACAGAGGCGGTCAATGTAGCTAAGGAAGTATTGAAGGTTGCAGAGGATACTTTTGGTTCTGAGCATCCCAATGTGGCTTTATCCCTGAACAATCTAGCTGTGCTTTATCGTGCACAGGGCAAATATGCCGAAGCTGAACCTCTTCTCAAGAGAGCACTGGAAATTTACGAAAAAGCCTTTGGGTCAGACAATCTCGATGTCGCAACATCCCTGAACAATCTAGCGGGTCTATATCGTGCACAGGGAAAATATGCCGAAGCTGAACCTCCTAACAAACGAGCACTGGCAATAAGGGAAAAAGCACTAGGTAAAGACCATCTTGATGTCGCAACATCCCTGAACAATCTAGCGGGTCTATATCATGTACAGGGCAAATATGCCGAAGCTGAACCTCTTCACAGACGTTCATTGGCAATAAGAGAAAAAGCTCTTGGTAAAGACCATCCTGATGTTGCTCAATCCCTGAACAATCTGGCAGAAGTTTATCAAAAACAGGGCAAATGTGTCGAAGCTGAACCTCTTCACAGACGTTCATTGGTAATAAGGGAAAAAGCTCTTGGTAAAGACCATCCCGATGTTGCCCAATCCCTGAACAATCTGGCAGAAGTTTATCAAGAGCAGGGCAAATGTGTCGAAGCTGAATCTCTTCACAAACGTTCATTGGTAATAAGGGAAAAAGCTCTTGGTAAAGACCATCCCGATGTTGCCCAATCCCTGAACAATCTGGCAGAAGTTTATCAAGAGCAGGGCAAATATGCCGAAGCTGAGCATCTTTACAAACGGGCACTTGCAATAAGAGAAAAAACATTCGGAAATGACCATCCTGATGTTGCCCAATCCCTGAACTATCTGGCAGACGTTTATAAAGAACAGGGCAAATATACTGAGGCTGAGCTTCATCATCGGCGAGCACTGAAAATAGTTGAGAATGTACTTGGTAAAGACCATCCAAATATGGCTGCAGTCTTGGGCAATCTGGCAGGAGTTTATCAAGAACAGGGCAAATATGCCGAAGCTGAGCCTCTTTACAAACGGGCACTTGCAATAAGAGAAAAGGCTCTTGGAAAAGACCATCCTGATGTTGCCCAATCCTTGAACTATCTGGCAGAAGTTTATCAAGAGCAGGGTAAATATGCTGAAGCTGAGCCTCTTCACAAACGGGCACTTGCAATAAGAGAAAAAGCATTCGGAAAAGACCATCCTGATGTTGCCCAATCCTTGAACAATCTGGCAGAAGTTTATCAAGAACAGGGCAAATATGCCGAAGCTGAACCTCCTAACAAACGGGAACTGGCAATAAGGGAAAAAGCACTCGGTAAAGACCATCCCGATATAGCACTATCCCAGAGCAATCTGGCGATTGCTGATAAACCTGAATGGGTAGAAAGACCGGATTTACTTGAGGCTGAAAAACTTGTAAAAAATAAAGAAAAAGAATTGCTCGATGCTGAGAGTGCGTTAAACAATGCCAATGAATTTGCCGAACAGAAGGAGAAAGACCTTCGCAAAGCTGAACAAAAAGCAAGAAAGCTTGCAAGGAAAAAAGAGAAGCAAAGGCTTAAAGCTGAACATAAAGCCAATAAGCTTGCTGAACAGAAGGAAAGAGAATTTTCTGAACAGAAGGAAAAAGAATTACTCGATGCTGAGAGTGCATTAAACAATGCCAATGAACTTGCCGAACAGAAGGAGAA
>JABHIW010000159.1 GCA_018670825.1 Candidatus Scalindua sp.
CTGCACAGTCAGTCGAAAAATCTCCGGATGAATACCATACAACTTTCAGGATTCTGACGGAAGAGTTTCCACCATACAATTATACTGAGGCCGGAAAGATAGACGGCATTTCAACCGAAATTGTACGTGAGATTCTTAAAGATATCAATCATCCGGACAATCTGGAAGTTCTGCCATGGGCTCAAGGGTACGACCTTTTGCAGAAAGAGGACAATATCATTCTTTTTTCAACAACAAGATCTTCGATTCGCGAAGATCTTTTCAAATGGGTGGGGCCATTGGTACCGAACAACACAACATTTTTTGCAAAAAAAGGTTCAGGTATTTCCATATCCAGCCTGGATGACGCAAAAAAGGTTAAAAGTATAGGTGTTTATAAGAATGATTTTGGAGAACTTTTACTAAAAAAGAGAGGATTTGAAAATCTTGACCCGGAAATTGATAACTATCTTAACGTAAAAAAACTCGTAGAGGGCAAGATAGATCTATGGATTATTAATGAACTCACCGGCAGGCATATGGCCATGGTAGCCGGTCTTGCGGATAAGATAGAAAAAGTTTATGAAGTACAAAAAGATTACATGTACATGGCATTCAGCAAAAACACTCCCGACATAGTAATTAAAGAGTGGCAGTATGTTCTTGAGCTATTAAAAGCCGACGGAATAATATCGCAGATCTACAGCAAGCGGATATTGTCTTCTTATTAGTGATGTGTCTCAATTGAGCAGAAAATTATCAGCAGATGAAAAAGGAACGGTTATAGAGATTGCACAGTCAATCGAAAAATCTCCGGATGAATACCATACAACTATACTGAAGCCTGAAAGATAGACGGCATTTTAACCGGAATTGTACGTGAAATTCTTGAAAATATCAATCATCCGGACAGTCTGGAAGTAAAATAGAAAGTTTGTGGTTTTTTATAGCGCTTTCAGTGAGAGACAGGTGACAAACAGGATTTCAACTTGCTATCCTCTTTATCAGAAACTGTGCATCCTTGCGAATTGTGACTACGGTTCCGCTGTCCGACCTGGTTTTATATGTATCGATGTAGCGGTTTACCGTTGATGATCCATAGCCTGATTGTTTATATAAATTGTCTTTTGAAGAAATAGTTGGATCTGTGCCAAGGCCAATGAGCACACACTCTCTTTTGAGCGCCTCTTGCTCACATTTCTTGATGATTGCCGTAGCGATCCCCTGTTCTCGATACTCTTTTAACACCTTCAACCGGTAAATTTCAGGACAATCCGGGTAATCTTTCCTCACTGTCTCTGCTCTTGGACCCACCCATCTGACTAACGCATGCCCAACGGGATTACCATTCAGCCATGCAACAAAAAAAGAAATATCAGACAATGATTGATCGTGAAGGTCATTGGCATGAGTGCGTCCAAACTCACTCTTGAATGTGTAGTCCATTTTGTCCAGATCAGATCTCTCTATTTGACGTATCGTAAGTTCAACCATTTTGTTTCTACCTTATGGAATATAATAACTATTTCACAATAAATGTATGTTTTAGAAATGCCATACTTATGTATTACTAGAAAAACTTTGGTTTTTTCCGGTGGATTCCATGCAGAGACTACGGAAGCCTTTCAAGAAACGAAAACTTATGTCGATAGACCTTAACCTTGTCAGGATTACGCGAAAACGAGTGCCCTGCACCGTCAAGAGGAACTAGACTAACTCTATCCTTCATGCCTAATTGTATCAACTTATCATACATGATTTGGCTTTCTGAGAAAGGTACTCTCTGATCTGCCGTACCGTGAATGAGTAGTAGCTCGCCTTTTAGTGACTTTACATGATTGATAGGGGAGCGATCATCCCACTTCGCCCTAACAGCCCTATCTGTCGGGTTTCCTCCTGCCTCTTTGACCATGCATTGTTTAATATTGCTATACTCATACTCGTTGAAGATGCTTCCAAAACCCGCTTCGCTAATTCCAAATCCCCAATTGAAATTAGCTTTAATTCCATTTATCTGACCAGGAAATGTTAAGAGTCGTAATGTCGCGAATCCCCCATGACTGTGCCCGAATGCACCAATACGATTTGCTGGTATATTTAGTTGTTTGCTAATGTGTTCTGCTGCAAAAATTACATCAATAATTTCATTGCCGCCCATGTCACCGTCATTTGCTTCTTCAAATCTAGATGAGAACAAGGAGCTGCCTCGTGGAGCAGGACAAAAGACGTAGATGCCAGCAGCACACATGATTTGAATCTCGGGATCATATTTATTTCTCCCACCGTAGAACGACTTTACCATGACAATGTCCTTACCTTTTGGCAAAGGGTTTGTCGGCTTATATAGCATGCCATGTAATTTTCCATGGTATTGTTTGCCGAGGATAACCAAAGGAATTTTGTCGAATGTATTGATGAGAATCGGTTTTACTGTGGAATGGACAATCTCATTGGTGACAGATTGCGATAACTCCGCAAGTTCTCTGACCATCGATTGCTCTGCTCCAATTTCAATCTCCTGTACTTTCACTGGAACGGTTGCCGAAGAATTTTTGACAAGAATCCTATCTCTCCTGAGATCAAGCACATCTATTGAGGATGTAAAGCGATGAACCAGTTCGTGCGGCTGAGATGGTTTTGCGAGATCATACCGGTATATTGCGGAACCCAACGGCCCACCCACCGCTACGATGAGATAACGAGAAGAGCAAATTGTCGTAATTTCGGCAAAGTTCACATTCGCTGTTAAGTTCGTAAGAGCTGTTTGTATGCCAGTGTTAACATTAAGTCGGTATACGTTTTTGACTCCAGATTCACCACTCAGCATAAGCACCTCATCATTGTCATACCAATGTTTAAGAGCGTTTGGAAACGTTCGTAAGACTGATGTGTCCGTCAGGACCTTGGGGAGGTCAGTGATTTTTCCGACAAGCGATACGTATGACAAATTCCCTTTCGTTCTGTCTCCTCCTATCAATGATGTCAATATGAGTCCTTTACCGTTCGGTTGCCAGCTAATGTTACTCCAAGTGAATTGATGTGCTTCCGAGTCATGTGATACAACTTCATCCTTCATCGTCTTCAGGTCAAGGACGTGTAATCGAGATCTTGCACCTTCTTTACCCATTCGCTCTATATAAGCAATTTTTGTCTCGTCTGGATTGAAGCTGTAGCCAGGAACATAAGTAGCATCAGTTAGCTTTGTCGCTTTTTTTGAGTATGGGTCAATGCGATAAATATTGAATGACTCGTTATTATTCTCATCAGCCCGAAAAAAAACCGAGCCATCACTATGTCGTATTTTCCATTCCCACGTCAAAGAGCTGGACCAGTCATGTTCACATATTGCTTTCCCATGATTTAATTCCACGGGACGATTGTCTGTGCCGTACAACTCAACGGCAGAAACTAGTTGCTGGCCATCCGCTTGACGAAGAAACGCCAGCCGTTTCTGCTTAATCGATCCAACCCATCGCGTTTTGTCGTAAGGGAAGGAGTTAAGGAGCTTAGTAATGTTTAGTGAGCGACCGTGAAACTTAATGATCGCATTATTCTTGTCATAAGAAGAACACGATATCGAAGTACTAATGCAGATTAGAACGAGTACCAAGATTAAGATATTTCTCATGAGTGTCTCCTTTTTTTAATTAGGTTTTTGTAATATAACAGTTACCATACTACTCAAAAAAGATAGATTAGAAAAACATAGTCAAGATTTATATTACTTTAAAGAAATTTTCAAGTGAAATTTCAAAAAATCATAAAATGAGTTTGCCTTTCTCGGACAAAAAGTACCGAGGACTTCAATCCCCTCCTTGCGAAGGAGGGGAAATGGGGTGGTTAATAATTTATTAAGTCTTTCTCTATTAATTGATAACTTGTTGTTTTTTCTTGATTTAGACATTTCTTAAAGTTATTCTTATTTTGCGTCTAATCCTCTGTATTATAGTAATATATAAGGAATACAAGGTTACCTGAAATTATCGGCGGGTAAGAAACCCGCCCTACAAGAATTTATATTTTTATTCGTAGGTCGGGTTTCTTACCCGACATCTCTTGATATGTCAGTAAAAAAAATAAAGAATGGAACGGAGTGGACTGTAAGGGAAGGGTACGAAAAGATTCCTGACAGGTTTGATCCTGATGATTTCCTTTCTGACTTAAATGGAAATAACTATACATTGGTAAAGGAAAACAGGGTGCGATCTGTAATCTCAATGCCTGGATCTGACATAAATGAAAATGGAATATACATTAAGTATTTCAAGAGAGGTGGCTATAAAGAGTACATAAAGCATCTGTTTGTGCCAACCAAAGCTCGGATAGAGTGGGAGGTGGGGAATGCGTTGTTAAGCAAAGATATTAACACTGCTCTGCCACTTGCAATATCAGAGGGAAAGAGACGTCTCCTTATTGTCACAGAGACGGTTATAAACAGTGAAGAGCTCATGGAATTCTGCCAGTCAAATTATGAAGGTAGCCTGTCAGTGGAAAGGGAGTCTGAGAAAAAGATACTGTTAGACAAACTGGCACTACTTATAAGGGATATTCATGAAAAGGGATTTTGTCACTACGATCTTCACGCCGGTAATATATTGATAAGGTTCAAGGAAGAACAGAATGTTGCTGGATATGATCTGTACTTAATGGACCTTCATCGCGTGAAGATATTTAAGAGCATCTCCGTTAGACAGAGGATGTATAATCTCGCGCAGATTTTTAACTCGTTATCATCAATAATGACAAAGGCTGATAAATTAGATTTTATAAGATCATATGGAAGTAATGCGCTTGGTAATATCACAGATAAAAACAAACTCGTTCGGCAAATAGATGAACAATCATCAAAAATAAGGAACATCCATTATGGAAGCAGGCGGAAAAGATCTTTGAAAGAAAGCAGCATTTTTTCAAGGCAAAGGTTTGCGGGCACCAAGATGTTTTTTAGAAAAGGTCATGATACTGACAATTTTCAAGCACTGATTGAAAAGCATAATAATGCATTGGTTAATAATGAGAGAACCGTAATTATGAAACGCGACTCCAAAACAATATTAACAAGGCACACGATTAAAGATGATACAATACAAAATGTTGTAGTAAAACAATATAAGGCAGGATGTCTCGGACGCCTTTTGAAAAACATCTTCCGTGGATCTGCAGGAAGGAAGGCGTGGGTTGCTGGTAATGGTTTAAGGGTATACGGTTTCAACACTCCTTTACCACTGGCGTTAATAGAGAAAAAGCTATCTGGGATTACGACAGACAGTTATGTAATAATGGAAGAAGTCAAAGATAGTCTTGAAATGGACAGGTATATATTGAAGAATTCCGGTAATCTAACAGGTTTGAGGATGAAAAGGGAATTGATAAGAGGCTTTGCAAAGACTCTGGGAGAGATGCATAATCATAACATATTTCATCATGACTTAAAGACGTGTAATATAATGGTGAAAGAGAAAGGCAAGTCGTTTGACTTCACATTTCTGGATTTTGATAAGGTTTCATTTAATGATGGGATAACGGTCAGGAAAAGAGTGAAAAACCTGACACAGATAAATCTGTCCACGCCGAGGTTGTTTACGTTCGCGGATAGATTAAGATTCTTAAAGGAGTACCTGGAACAATGCAATATAATGAGTGAAAAGAAAAAAATACTAAGGGAAATAGTAAACCTAAGCAAGCCAGAAAAAATACTCTACGTATCATTCAATGGAGATGTGACAGAAGATTGGTAGATATATCCTTCATAATTGTAAACTGGAATACCCGTGATATCCTTATGGATTGCCTGGATTCAATCTATAAGACCGTTACAGATATTGATTATGAGATTTATGTTGTTGATAATAATTCAGCAGACGGGAGTCAGACGGCAGTAAAAAATAAATTCTCAGAAGTAAAGCTCATAGAGAATGAGACAAATACCGGATTTGCCCACGCGAATAACCAGGCACTCAGCATAATGAAGGGAAAATTCGCCGTACTCCTCAACTCGGATGCTGTCCTGAAGGAGAACGCAATAAAGAAACTGCTGACCTTTATGACCAGTACTCCCTGTGCCGGAATAGCAGGAGTTCAGCTGTTAAACGATGACGGTTCCAGGCAAAATTCAATAGACAATTTTCCAGCCACAGAAACAGAAATATTTAATAAAAGTATTCTTCGACTTTTCTTCCCGGGAAAATATCCGAGTAAGAATAGAAGTTATCAGAACCCTATAGAGGTGGATTCGGTGATCGGTGCGTGTATGATCGTCAGTAAAGAGGCGATGGATGAGGTAGGTATACTCGATGAAGATTACTTTATTTTTCTCGAAGAGACTGATTGGTGTTTCAGGATGTATAAAAAAGGATGGAAGATTTATCATGTGCCGGATGCGGAAGTCTTTCACCTTTCAGGTCATAGTAAAAAAAAGACACCTTGGAGATCACAGATTGAATATTATAAATCACTGTATAAATTTTTCAG
Organism: Candidatus Scalindua sp.; assembly: GCA_018670825.1. Taxonomy (GTDB): domain Bacteria; phylum Planctomycetota; class Brocadiia; order Brocadiales; family Scalinduaceae; genus Scalindua. Next base: position 6,451 of record JABHIW010000159.1, read on the forward strand.
AAAAAACAGGACCCCGTTATCTTACCTTTCAATTCGTGTTCTGAAACCGTGTAAGATTCTCATAAACCTTATATTGAATATTTTAGGAAACCTGATAACGTTATTTCAAAAAGAAGGGCTTCGAAACAGATTAGTAAAATACTATAAACTGTTTGTATGGCACCTGCTCATGTGTCCGGATAGTATGGGGATTCAGAAGAAATCGTAAAAATGATTAATCAAAGTAAACAGAATGGTTCTGCTAATTCACCAGATGTGAAAAAGTTTTTTGATAAAGAGTGGGAGTTATATAAAAGAGTTATCAAACTCAATTATATGTCCCATAAGGAAGTACTTGAAATCTTACGCAAATTTTTCCGTTCAGTACCCTCACCTACATTCTCAGTATTGGAACTGGGATGTGGTGATGCTTCATTGCTAAGTAGTGCCCTACAGGGAACTCAAATAGGAACCTACTGTGGGGTAGATATTTCACCGCATGCTCTGGAGCTGGCAGATGAAAATATACGATTGCTTCATAGTAATAACCGTTTTGTAGAAGGTGATTTGTTGGAAGAAGTTGGGAAGTTTGAGGCAGAGTTTGACGTAATAGTAGCGGGTTATTCATTTCACCATTTGATGATAGAAGAAAAAGGACAATTTTTCAAAGAATGCCGTGCTGTGCTTAAATCACGAGGTACCTTGATCATTTTTGACGTGGTTTGTACTCCCGGAGAAAACAGAAACGATTACATTAAGCGTTTCTCACGAATTTGCATGCAAGAGTGGAATCAATTAACCAATGAAGAGTTGTTGCGCATATGTGATCATGTAAAAAACAGTGATTATCCTGAAACAGTTGAAACTTACAAACAACTTGCGGAAGAGAATGGATTTCAAAGGACACAAAAACTATTTCATGATAAACACAATTTATATGGGGTGTTCAGTTTCACCATCTGAGTTACATTTTTCACAGATTTCCGGAATAATTGAGAGATGAGTATAACTCTTCAGGCACTATAAATTTTGCCTGAAGTTTGAGATATTAGTTAAACACAATATAATATCGCTTATTTCGGGTTTTACAAAAAATGAAAAATAATAAAGTATTACCTGTTTATGCCGCTATCATCGCTTCTCTTTTTATCTTAGTCTTGTTCTGGTTTGTTGATCAGTCGGAACGAAAACAGCATAAGGCCATAAACCGGATTAATGTACTTCATGAACTGAGTATTATAAGAGATAAACTGGAAGGAGGTTTAAACTCAAGATTGTACCTTGTATCCGGTTTGATTGCTTATGCCACTCTCCATCCTGACATTGATATAGATGAATTCAAGTCTTTAGCCGGAGTTTTGATTAAAGGTCACTCTGGCATTCGGAGCATACAACTGGCTAAGAATTCAATAGTCAGCCATCTATATCCATTATCCGGAAATGAAAAAGCAATTGGTTTGAAATTATTAGAGCATCCAAAGCAACGATTTGCTGTTGAAAGGGCGATACGTACAAGAAAGACTGTTGTCACAGGACCGGTCAATCTGGTACAGGGAGGTAAAGCCTTTATTAGCCGGACCCCAATATTCATTCCATCTGATGCGGGTGTTAAGGGAAATAATCTTTATTGGGGATTAGCAACTATTCTTATTACCTCTGATGTTCTATTTGAAGAGGCGGGGTTGAGGGAATATACTGACAATATTCAATGTGCGATTAGTGGTGAGGATGGATTGGGTACAAAAGGTAACATATTATTGGGAAGCAAGTCTGTTATTGAATCTGATCCTGTTTTTTTAGATGTATCACTACCAAACGGGTTATTGCAGCTGGCGGCAATTCCACGAGGAGGATGGTCAAAGTCTATTCCCATATCGTGGGAGTTAAGGACTGTTGGAGTATTAACGGGTTTTTTTATCGGGCTCCTGGTATACCTCTTTGTGAGAAATCGAATTTGTCTGAGTCTGGAGAAACATAGGCTTCAAATTGCTCTGGATGATGTTAAGAAACTCAGTGGCTTTATTCCGATCTGTTCTAACTGTAAAAAAATACGAGATGATCAAGGATATTGGAATCAGATTGAAGAATATATTCGTGAACATTCAGAAGCAGAATTTACTCACGGCATTTGTCCAGGATGTACAAAGACACTTTATCCTGATCTTTATGGGAAGAGTTAAATGAAGAAAAATAAAAATCTTAAAGAATTACTTATTGCAACGTTTGTCTTCTTATTGTTATCAGTCCTTGTTGCGGTTCCCGGACTTTCAGCTGACCCTGTTGTTAAGGTTACGCTTCTTCATCTCAACGATGTCTATGAAATTGATCCCGTCAGCGGCGGAACCCAAGGGGGTCTGGCGCGTGTTGCAACCTTGAAGAAGCAGCTTCTCAGGAGGAATCCGAATACGTATGCCATACTTGCTGGAGATTTCCTCAGCCCCTCTGCGCTGGGAACAGCACCTTATAAAGATGGGCATCTGGATGGGCGTCAGATGGTGGCAACTCTGAATCAACTTGGATTGGACTATATCACTTTTGGAAATCACGAATTTGATCTTAGTAAAGATTCATTCTATGCGAGGTTAAGTGAATCACGTTCTACCTGGATCTCAAGCAATGTATTTGATGACAAAGGTAACCTATTTCCGGGAGTTTCTGAGAGTGAGATTATTACTATTACCGATGATTCAAATAATAAGGTAAACATTGGTTTGTTTGGTGTAACAATAGCGAGTAATAAGAAACCGTATGTCACATACAAAGACCCTCTTGAAAACGCCAGGGCAATGGTAAAGAAACTGAGAGGCAAGGTGGATATTCTGATCGCGGTTACGCATCTTGCTATCGAACAGGACATGCAGATTGCAAAAGAACTTCCTGAGGTTGACTTGATTTTAGGAGGTCATGAACATGAAAATATCCAGGTATGGCGTGGCCTGGATTTTACGCCGATTTTCAAAGCAGACGCCAATGCCCGTACCGTTTATGTTCATGAATTGATATACAACACACAGAAGCGGAAATTGCAGATTATCTCTCAACTCAGGTTTATTACCGGAGAGATACCTGATGACCCTGAAACAGCAAAGGTCATTAAGAGATGGCGTGAGGTTGGGTATAAAGGTTTTAGAAGAACAGGTTTTGAGCCTGAAAACGTTGTAGTCAGGACTACAGAATCTCTGGACGGGCTTGAATCAAGTGTAAGGAATAATGCTACTAGGTTAACAGAGTTGATTAGTGAAGGAATGCTGGATATGTCTCCAGATGCTGAGCTGACTATATTCAATGGAGGCTCTGTCAGGATAGACGATGTTATTCCTCCCGGGAAGATAACAGAGTACGACGTTATCCGAATAATGCCGTTTGGAGGTGACGTAGTGTCGATAAAGATGAAAGGACGCTTGTTGAAACGTGTTCTGGGCCAGGGCCGTAAAAATCGTGGTACCGGAGGGTATCTCCAGACGGCAAATGTTCGCCTAAATAAAGATGGTTCCAAATGGAAGATAAATGGGAAGAAATTAAAATCAGGAAAAAAATATAATGTTGCGATTAGTGACTACCTATTAACGGGTAAAGAGAGTGGTTTAGATTACTTAACTGAAGAGAACAAAAACATTACTGATATCCGTAATCATGGTGACATACGTAAAGCATTGATAGAGCAGTTGCGGAGAACATATAGCAGGGAAGAGTAAATTGGAGAGTGAATCTTTTAATATGTAGGGAAATTTCAATTTATTAAGATTACAGGGGAGTGTAGTGTAATCTGGTAAACCTGTTAACGTGTGGGGAATTATTGGGGAATAGTACCCTTTATTTATGCTATTAACAGAAGTTGGTGTTTTCTTACTATAAAGAGTGACAGATTTTTCTTACTCATAACTTGGTAAAAAAGATAAGGTTGCAATAGTACTCTTTAGAATCTTATGACTTATGAGGGGATTGGCACACTTAATGCTGAACTTATATAATTCATCCTGAAAAGTGTCAGGGTGATGAGATGGAAATATCAGATTATTATTGTTAACTATTTGTTCAGAAAGGGAAATATTTTATGAAATGGAAGAGCCGTTTTTTATTGATACCTGCACTTTTACTATCCGCAATCTTGCTTAACAATTTTTCTGCTGTAAGTGTGAAGGCCGATGAAGGGGAGAGTCAGTACGGACAGGGAATGAGCGAGTTAAATAGTCGCCAAAAAGAGGAGATGAAGGAACTCAAGGAAAATCAGAAATCTGCAATGAAAGAGCTCAAAAACCGGCAGAAAGAAGAAAAGAAGGCTTTTATCGCAGAGTGGAAAGATATAGGCGGTAAGAAGAGAGGCAGTAATGGCAGTGACGATAGTAGCAGTGATGGTAAGAAGAAGGACAAGAAGAAAGATAAGAAAAATGGCAAGGAGAAGGGGAAAAAGAGGGGCAGTGACGACAGTAGTAGTGCCGGCAAAAGCAGTGATGATGACAGTAGCGGCTATAAGAAGAATAAAGGTAACAGCAGTGACGATGATAGTAGCGGTAACAAAAATAAGAAGAAGAAAAAGAAAAAAAAGAAGAAAAAACATAATAGCAGTGATGATGACAGTTGAAAGTATAAGGAGAGTACTGGAATATTAATAAGATTTGTTAATTGGTAAAAGTTGTTTTCTGTCGGTTGTACAAAGGAGTACGGATGTGTAATATACTGTCCGTACTCCTTTTTTTGTGCTTCTTATTGCTCCAGGTTAGCAACTATTTCAGGTGTGATGGTTGTTTCCGACTCGAACCCGATCCCACCGGGACCGGTAAATGATTTGATATCAGGCAGGAAAATGCCCACGGCAATAAAACCAAGTAGTATCGGTGCCAGTACTATCACCATTTTCTCAGAGATTAATTTGTTCCTGGTATATTCTGGTCTGTCGAATACAAAAAGAACGAGTATAAGAATGAGCAAGATGCCGGATATAATTGAAATGAAAAGGCCGCCAATAAATTTTAATGTTGCAGGTCTATTGCCTTTTAATCGTATCTTAATTTCTCGATAATTTCTGACTGCCTTTGGATCATCCTTACATTGGGTAAAATATTTTTTTGCGTCTTCTAATTTGCCCAGTTTGGCATGTGCGTATCCCTGCTGGTAGTAATAGTCATTCCTGCTTTCTTCCCATTCTCCTAATCTGACATGTGTATATCCTTGCCGGTAGTAATAGTCATTCCTTCTTTTCCCATTTCTCCTGTTTTTGCTGTTATTAATATTATTCATAGGGAAAATATTAATCATTTTGAGTCCTGCAAGTGCCTCCTCATACTTCAGGTCATCATCGAAATTGTCACCAAGGTTAATAAAGGCTTTGGCAATTCCTAAATGTGAACGCCATGATTCTGGTTCTTTGTCTCTGGTTTTTGTCTCAATTGCCTTACTATAACTCTTGATAGCCTCATCATAACTTTCCAGCTTTAAATAGAAATCTCCCAGATTATTTAAATAGACAGCGTTATTGGGGTCATATTTTATTGCCTTATTCATATCGCTTACCGCTCGTTTTAAAATAACTTCATCCTTATCCTCGTCAATCTTGGTTTTTACTACTGCTATGTTGTTCCATATCTTTGCCCGTATTTTATTAAGTTTTTCCGGTGGTAAATTTCCAGATTTAACAGAGCTTTCTTTTAGCAAATCTCTGACTTTTTTCAGACGTAAGAGTGCATCCTCATACCTGTTCAACTCAATAAGAATTGCCCCCTTATCGTTAATTTCTGAAGCTTTTCCCGGTTCACCTGCTTTACATAATATAGAGTCAATGTCTGCCTTGGTTTGCCCTCCTTGCCTGTGTGTGGCAACAGCCTTGCCATACCATATCCATTTAAACGTTTTTCGGTTCTTCGACAAATTCTGTGTGAAATAGTTCTTTAAAATAGCAATATTTAACCATTTTATTTCTTCTTTTTGTGAACAAGATAAATCATATTCTTCTTTCTCCAATTCTCCTGATTCCTTTAATATCTCCATCTTCTTAAGATTATTAAGTTCCTTCTGCACTTCAAGAGAGAGTTTAATACCGTTTTGAATAAATTCTTCCTTATTTTCTTTATAAAATTTTGGGTTATCCTTAATAGCATTAAATGCCTCAACAATGCCCTCTCTCATCCCATCAGTTAATTGATTTACATCTTCTATTGCTTTAATCTTTTCTAGCTGATTAGCCTCTTTCAGCTTAGACGTCGATAGGATTTTTGCTAATTTTGTATCTTCTTGTATTTCAAGTAATAAGGTATTCCAATCAGAAATATTGTCCACAGTTATTAATGAGGTGCCATTTGCTTGTTCAGCTTTTTTAAAACCTTCGATGGCGTCCTCATACTTGCCCTGCCAAAGTAATATCCAGCCCTTGCTGTTATATGCCTTTGAGTAATCTGGTGTGATTTTTATTGCTTTATCAAGACTTTCTATGGCTTCTTTATATCTGCCAAGTTTACCAAAATCCCATCCCTTACTGTTAAAAGCATAAGCAATTCGTTCCGCTTTTTTTTTCTGAATATCGTTAAACGACTCAACAATATACTCTTTATCTTTATCTTCTAATTGCTCTACATCTATTGTTTTGATATCTAACTGTTTAGCTTCCAGTTTAGACGTCAAAAGTTTTGTCGTTAATTTTTCTGTATTTTGTATTAAATGTAAGAAATCTTTCCAATCAGAATTATTGTCCACAGTTATTAGTGAGGTGCTATCTTTGTCTTCAGGTTTCACGTTACTTCCATTAATATATAAGGTATATCTTTTGTGTTTTTCAAGCGATAAAGCTTCATCATAGCATTCAATAGCCGTATTATACCTACCCAGTTTACTCAATGCCCAACCTTTGTAATTCCATGCCCAGATTTTTTTCTCGTTTATCTTATTGGTTTTTGAAAACAAGTCTATTGCTTTATTAAAAGCTTCGACAGCTTTGTTATACTTTCCCAGCTCACCAAGTGCATAGGCTTTCCAATACCATGCGTCAGCAAGTACCATTGTATGTTTTTTGTCTTTATTAGTTGCATTCTCAAGGATATGAATTATATTTTTAAGGGTACTAACGGCTTTCTCGAAGTTGTACCACTCTTTGGAATCCTTATTCTCAAGTATTTTTCTGGTTATATCTACGATTAAACCACAAGCATCAACTGCCTCTTCATAGCTTTCCTGTTCTTTTAGTGCATGAGCAGAATAGTATAATGCATTAGCTAATAATACTTTTTCCCCGGATTCCTGTTCATATTCTTTTAGTCGTTTATCTGCTTCTTCGGCATCCGGGATGGATCTTTTGTTTTTCTTTAACTTACTCTGTGCGATAGATAAATATATAAGTACTTTAGCAAATATTTCGTTATCAGATGACGGATTGTTATTTATTTCTTTCTTAAAATTTTCAATTGCTTCTGCATCAATTTTTAAACTCTTTGCTTTGTTTAATAATTTCTGATCAGCAAGCTGGTGTTCCTGACCGTACAGCGGGGATATCAGCATTGCTAACATCAGCAGGGAAAGAAGTATAGACTTGATATGCCATCTCTTCATATGTATGTATAACCTTTTAATTACAAAGTTTTGCTATAGTGAAGATAATGAAAAAGAATAATCAGAAAAATATTAAATGATAATCTTGATTAAGGGAGGTCGCTTTCTCTATTTGAAGGGATATTAGAATAAATTAGAAAGGATTGCAATTTTTTTCTGACAAGATTATGTTTAAATAAGCAAATGGTTTGGAGTATTCAATTATACTAAACAGAGACAGACGTTTCATTCCGATATGAAATAGAGGGACGAAAAATGAGTCTTTATGAACGTTATGTATTGCCACATATTATCAACTATGGGTGTAGTTCTGAGTCTATACAGATGCAGAGGGGGAAGATAGTTCCGCTTGCGGAAGGACGGGTGTTGGAAATTGGAATTGGCTCGGGCCTTAACATTCCGTTTTATAATGCAGAAAATGTAGACTTTGTCTGGGGACTGGAACCTTCAGTGGGTATACGCAGGAAGGCAAAGAAAAATTTGAATCGCTCTGCTGTTGAAGTGAAGTGGCTGGAGCTTCCCGCAGAAGAAATACCATTGGAGAATAACAGTGTCGATACCGTGCTGTTGACCTATTCACTCTGTACCATTTCTGATTGGCATACCGCTTTACGGCAGATTCATCGTGTGATAAAACCCTCTGGTAAACTGCTCTTTTGTGAGCATGGTGCCGTGCCTGATAAATCAGTACTTACATGGCAGAGCAGAATCAACCCGATCTGGAGATTAATAGCTGGTGGTTGCCACTTGAACCGGCCAATACCGGATTATATCCGTGAGGGTGGCTTTCATATCAAAACGATGGAAAACCTTTATCTGCCCAAGACTCCCAGAGTTGCCGGTTTTAATTATGTTGGTGTTGCAAAAAAGGGCTTACAGAGTTAACAGGGGAATTACTGATTTTCCGAGAATGTTCGATTGGGAATGAAATTACTTGCTATTCGTTGATAACCGGTTTAAGATGCGATCATCATTGTCTTGTAATTTATATTATATTGTATGTCATTAATGAATAGGAGGTTCATAGTGAATAACATCAGTAAATTATTACTTGCCATAGTTTTTATTGTAATAGCAGGATGCGCTACGGAAAAGATCATACAGACACATCCTGAGAAACCCGCCAGTACTGAAAAACTCAAGATCGGTGAAAAATCTGCCGGTGGTACAAAACCATCGACAGCTGTCAGGAATACCGTCAAACTAAATTTCATCAATCGATCAAATGACGTTTCTAACACAGAGGTGGTGATCTTCCAGAAAAACGTAGCAACAGATTTTGAAGAATTGGCTCTGGCCTGGATAGTCATCAAAAATTGTGGACAGGGAGATAATCATTCTTTTACATTTCCGTCTAACTCTGAAGTCAGTGCCAGTGACAGCTATGGTAACTACACACCACAACTGATTGCAAATCCAGGAGATAGTTTTGATATGGTACAGGCATCTTCGGGCCATCAACTCGTTAAGAGCCAGACACCATCTGCAGCTCCTTCGTTAATAGAGATAAGAAACAATCTGCAACAAGGTGCAATCAAAGCTAACATCTTTAAAGATGGAAAACTGCTTGCGATCAAGACTGGCATCGTACCAGCACAGAAAGCGGTGTTCAGGTTCAAACCCACTATTTTCATTGGCGTTTTATCTCAGGTCGAGGAGGGTCAGGTAATAAATTCTGCAATTTTGGAAGAGATCAACACTGAGATCTCTCTGCTGGGATTGGCCAGCGCGGATATCGTAATGACAGGAGGAGGGACGGGGCCCAGTGCTACCGCATTTCAATTTAATCTGCAAAATGTACGAATGAAATGATAAAGAGCTTGCTGCTTCTATGGGTTCAGGTTTTCTTTTAAATATCTCCAGGCGATTCTTTTTAGTAACATTTTTACCTGAATTGAGCAATTTTATTTTCTTTATTGTAGTAGCCGCCCGCCTAAGTTGGCGTTTCTCATCATCCGATGGATGCATGTAAATTTCTTGTAAGTTACGCAACCTAAAGGATGCGACTACTTGTCCGAATGTACTGTATGATATGGACGGGCACAAATCACTCAAATTAGTTTTTATAAAGTCCTGCATCACAATTGTAGATATAAGGACTGTTTTATTATGGTAAAGAGCCTTCAACTTCCGATGCAATTCGATTCTACGCTGCTCCATCGTGATCTGGAAAAGATTGGAGATACGGAATGGATCCCCCATTTCAATACAAGGGACTATGATGGGAGTTGGCACGTTGTTGCTTTACGCGGCTCTGCCGGTGCCGTACATCCTGTGCAGGCGATCTATTCTGATCCCACAACAACTAAGTTTGCTGATACAGAGTTGTTAAGTCGATGTCCATATTTCAAACAGGTCCTATCCCGGTTTCAATGTCCATTGAAATCGGTCCGGCTTCTCAACTTGCAGCCGGGCTCTATTATAAAGGAACATACGGACTACAATCTTGGATTTGAAGATGGTGAAGTTCGCATTCACGTTCCGGTATTGACCAATCAAGATGTTGAATTTTTTCTGGCTGGAAAACGTATTATGATGCAGGAGGGAGAGTCCTGGTACTTGAACGTTAACTTGCCGCATCGTGTGGCAAACCGTAGTTCAACTGACCGGGTACACCTAATCCTTGATTGTGTTGTGAATGACTGGATGAGGACATTTTTTCAGGAGTCAGTACCGGAAAACTGATATATTACTGACTCAAATTAAGGTAAGAAGAAGTTCAACTGAAGAAGTTTCACAAATTCTTTGTGACAAATCAATGTACTCCAGGGAGTAGCAGAACAGGTAATAATCTTCGTTTTTATGAAAGGAGAAATTATGAAAGGTTTTGAGCTTCAATTCTGGCATGTAGTGGTGTTCTTTATAACGATTTTTACCGGTATTTTTAAAAACGAAATTACCAGCACAATTTATAGCTGTACAACTATCTGGGGAACAACGTATTTTATAGGCCAGAAAATCCAGATTCAATCTGTTTCCGGTGAATGGAAAGAAGTGACAATACTTAACTATAAGCATGAGATACCATTCATAAAGACAGGCGGTGTGCTTGTACGTTATGATGATGGAAACAATTACGAAGAGACCATCCATTTTGTCAACTGGAAGACCTTAAGAATAAGGCGTGACGTATCTACAAATTAGCCTCTCTCCATAACCCAACCAGGGCCAGATGAGAGGGGACAATGGTATAGCCTGCTAGAACAACACTGAAATTTCTACTCTAAACCTTTCCCTGTGGTTTGTCCGGATTAGTCAGTGCATAGTGATATGAATCAACTGAATTATGGTTACCGGACAGGGAACCGTATTGGGCGGTATAGTCAACAGATCTCCCCACATGTTCAAAGAGAAGCTTTCCTAACACTGAAGGAGGTACTTGGGGTACGATATCACATGTGTTTACAATTCGATAAGTAGGAATGTTATTTACATTATATACTGATGCAAATTCCGGACTACCTACGCGTGGACTCGCCAGATTATAGTGAAAAACCGGTAACTTTTCTTTTTTAAAATCGGTATGGGTAATTACATCCGGTACTGCCATGGTTGACAGTCCTGAACCAAGGCTGTGACCCGTTATATATAGGCACTTTGGCTGTTCAACCTTGTTGAGAGTCTCTATGACGGATGCTCCCATGGATTTATAAAGATCCAGAAAACCTTTGTGTACATCACCATAGCCTGATACAAGATCGTAAGGTTTCTGTTCTATTTCTGCGTCTTCAATCCAGTCCTCGGTAGACTCGGTTCCACGGAATACTAAATACACCTTGCCATCATCTGCCCTTGATACAAAACTGAACGGCTCCTTGTGTTTAAAAAACCATAAAAACTCCTCTGCACCCCATATCGGTTCACTGTATTGCATAGCCGGCACTTTTGGCGGATTCCACTTAAACTTATCTGTGTTAGGTTTGTCCTGATTGACCCATTGGGTATACATGTCATATGAAGCATTCACCAGGGTTGAACACGTGATGGCATCCTGAAGGTTAAATGGATCGGGCGGGAAATACATCGGCATACTAACCATTGTTCATCTCCTTTATAATTTATAAAATATTCATTTCTGTCATGTATAGTGTAGAGATGTGTCATCAATCATTATAATTAAAGTATTATAAAATGCTATTTTTTCTCAATTAAATTCTTGGTTATTTTTATATATACCAGTCACGAAATGGAATTAGGAAGAGACGTAGGGCAAGGCTTCCCGCCCGTTCGGTACGGGCAGGTAGCCTTGCGCTGATTGTACGAAAGCAAACCTAAAGGATTGCCCTACGAATAAAGCGTATAAATATTTATATTAAAGCGCCTAAAACCATTTTGATATGGGTATATCATGCTTCTCTTCAATTTTTCTTGCTATTTAGTAAAACTATGATTCAATAGTCGGTTTTTAGAGGTGTTCAAGAAAACACGGACAAACTCTTTTGTTCGCACCACCGCAATTAATTCCAGGAAACTACAATATGATCCATTTATTAACAAGGCTTTTCCCTTTGTGGGCAATCCTTTTATCCGTAACGGCATTTTTCTTTCCCGGTCCGTTTGCCGGGCTGAGACCGGCAATAATTCCTTTATTATCAGTCGTAATGTTCTGTATGGGAATGACCCTGAAATGGTCGGATTTCAAGGAAACAATTAAGTCCCCAAAAATAATTCTCATTGGTGTTCTGCTTCAATATGTTGTGATGCCTTTGTCAGCATTTTTGATCTCAAGATCGTTTGGTCTCTCCCCTGAGTTTATTGCAGGTATGGTACTGGTGGGAAGCAGTGCGGGAGGGACTGCTTCTAACGTAATCTGCTATCTGGCCAGGGGTAATGTGGCGTTGTCAATTACCTTAACGATGGCTTCAACGCTTGTCGCTGTATTCGCGATGCCTGCCCTCTCTCTGCTCTACTTACATCAGATTGTACATGTTCCATTCTTAAAAATGCTGTTCAGCATATTGCAGATGGTCCTTATACCGGTACTTGCCGGGACAACCATTAATACCTTTTTAGGAACAAGAATAAAAAAGATTGGTCCTGTTTTTCCGTTTGTTTCTACCATTGCCATAGTTGTAATTATTGCTATTATCATTGGTCTTAATCAAACGAAACTGAAAGAGGTCGGGTTTATAATTATCTGTGCCGTGATGCTGCATAACCTGAGCGGACTCTTGATCGGCTTCTGGTTTCCGAAGCTTTTTGGATATGACGACCGAACATGCCGCACCCTCAGTATAGAGGTCGGTATGCAAAACTCAGGATTGAGTGTCGCGTTGGCCGTTAAATATTTTTCTGTAATGGCTGCAATCCCGGGTGCAATCTTCAGTATATGGCACAATCTATCCGGATCATTTCTGGCAGGGTATTGGACTTTCAGGAAATCAGACGAACCGAAGGTATAATTACACAGTAATGTTGATTACACAGGGAATGTTTCCGTGTCATTCTAAGGTTTTAGCCGAAGAATCTTTATTCTCTAGCATATTGAGTTTGTGAAATTTCTCAATTTGCCCTGAACGACAAAAGATGAATGATTATCCAGCCTGCCGTGTATTTCTTCATAATTTTGGTAAAATCCTTAGCCTCAAACGACGGTGTACATACCGGAATTCGTATGAGAATTTACAGGACCAGATCCTATATTGTCACTTACACTAAAACAGAACCATCCGTCACCAATATTCTCCACAAATTTCTTACCATGCATAATATTGTCGTCAAAGATATATTCTATTGATAAGCTGGCAGGATGTCTAATAAACTGCCTCATTTTAAATCCCTTACAGATCTTTTTTATTGAAGAGAGATTATGGTAATCCTGATTAAAGACAGAAATAGTTTAGTTGGCTATATACCGTTTATGTTTGTTGCAGCATCCATTTCATATTTCAACCACACTTAACAGCTGTATAAGAAACTTCCGGCACCTTCAACCAGGCACTTCTTCTATCTGCCTTAAGACTTCATATTTATGCAATTTGTTTGAAAGGATAAAGTGCTTGTGAATTGTACTAGGATAAATATCGCTTTGACTGTTTATAGTAATTTTCGTGTGTGTCAATGAGATATAAAGATAACGTATCTCCTTTGATCTCATATGAAAGTAAATAGAGTTGGGATTTAAATTTGAATTTATGCACACGTATTGCTTTAAGATCGCCCTTTTTTAATTCACCGATTTCTGGGTTATTTATGATATTTTTAACCTCATTGTATATCTCAAATTGTAACTTCTTAGGCGATTTCTTCTTGAATTTTAAAAAGTGATTTGAAGCAATTATCTCTTTCATTTGATTGTGCTAAATTTATATTCTTTTCCAAGTCCTGCTTTTGTCTCTGCTTTCCCCTCCAGTGTTTCTCTAATAAATTTTAGCGGCAAATCTGGGTTTTCTTCACTAATCATTGCCTCACAGATATACTTTTTTATCTGTCCTGAAACTGATCGGTGTCTAAGTTTGACTTTGATCCTGATTTTGTTTTCAATATCTTCTGGTAAACGTATCGTTAATACTTTTGACAAAACTATCTCCAATAAAATTGATGTGTTCACGGTGAATACAACATATTGCATTGTTATGGTACGTGACAAGAATGAAATTACTGAAGTTTAGATAAGACTAAATAGCTGCCAGACATCACTCCTTTTATTTCAACTATTATGGCGTAAATGTTACGCAATAATTATCAAGAATTGCTGATTTGCACAAAATATTTCGTGACCGTTGTTTTTGACACGTTCAAAGAAATAGATCCAGATTTTTTATTATAAAATATATGTTTAGACATTACACAATCTTATACATTTGTAAACAGTAGTATCTGCGGAAATAAAAAATGTTGGCACAAGTGTTGCTTTTTTAAATAATCAAATTGGCGATTGACAGTCTTCATCGCATATTGATATAAAGAGATTCTGAAACAAATTCAGAATGACATGTTTGCGTGCTAAGTCCGCCCGAAGGGCGCTAATTTAAAAGAAGGCACCCTGCATACTTCCCGTTTTTAACGACAAAGACAAAACCAGGTAAATTAAACAAAACAAATTATAGAATCTGAAAACTAACATGGACGATAGTTTTAGAGAAGATTACTTAACGAAGAAGAGACAGCCTTACTGCCGAAGATGTTATTTGATTAACATCTTTGCAGTAAGGCTTTTTTAATGTCATAAGATTTTATTGCAAAATTGGACAAAAGAATTAGGTAGGGTATTAATGCGTATTACCGAGAGGAAGACCGAAGAAACAAAGAGGCAGTTAATATGTTATTAATGTTTTTTCAAAAAAATGTGGAAACAGATGCTTTTAGTTAAAATATATGTGTTTTGAGCCAAAACGTATACTTTTTGTCAATTTATTTCATTCACTAAGATCCATTTCATAAGGAGGGAGATAACAATGCGTAACTATGAGCCTGAACGTTGGAAAATTCTGGTTTTGGTGTGTGCCGTTCTCACGTGCATTTTGCTAGTGCCGGTTTATTGCCAGGCGAACATGGAGCGGGATTGCACGAAAGCTAAGGAGAGCCATCTGAAATTACCAAGCAATTTACCGTTAGTGGCATACGAGTCGCAGCTGTACGAATTCATCCTTAGCAGGAAGTATGACACTGAGCTAACCTGGTACGCTGATAAGGGAGTCCGCGACACGGGCCCCTGGGTGAAGGGCAAGTATTACGGCGTTCATCCAGCGGTGCGCATTTATTACTCTCCAAAGGTCATGTATTGGCTGACGGGTGACCCGAGTTATTGGAAGGAGGGCAAGGTGCCGCCCAAGAAACCCCGTGAAGGAGCGGTTCCTGACGGCGGTATGATTGTCAAGGAGATGTTCAGTCCTCCGGCGGTGCGTTGGGCCGACACATCGGAAGAGGAACTGGCTGCAAGTCTCACTTCGTCGTCGTCTCCGGGCTGGACCGTGATGGTCAAGGATTCCGCCGGATCGAAGGATGGCTGGTTCTGGGGTTCCGTATATATCAATGAAAATTTGGATACCAGCACTTCGACGAATTATCCTTATTCAGGATTCGGGTTGACCTGTTTGCGATGTCACGCGGTGGCCGAGAACGAGTCTACTTTTTCCAGCACAGGAAATATAGAGGGATTTCCCGGAAATCCCGTCACCTATTACGTGGACGACACCTGGAAGGATGAAGATCTAGATCCCACAGAGCTGCCCTATTCATTCGCGCATGCACGGCATCTGGTTTTGCCCAGCGCAGTCAATAATATCGTTCCGTGCATCTCGACGAACATGGAATTCCTGCAGACCTATTCCACGCTCAGTCCAGTCATGCTCAAGAAAATCCACAGCTTTCCCCCTGCGTCGTTGGACCATGTGGTTGCGGGGGATCGTGTGGTTGCGGGGCCGAAGGGTGCAGAGTCTAATGACAAAGAGTCTATGTATACCGTGACTATCAACACTGCTTACGTTCAGAATGGTCTCACAATGAGTGTCTCCGGGACGGTTACGTCCTCAAGTAATACACCGGCTACAGCCGTGTCAATCGATGTCATCCCACCTGACGGAACCTCTATTAGAGCTATCACAAACATGCCCTTAACTGCCTCCAGTTCTTTTAGTTGGAGTGGCCAGCTTCCAGGGAGTGTTAGCATTCCCGCTGGTTCAAGAGTTAAAGTGTGGAGTAACAGGCAAAGCAACTCCACGGCATTGCTAGGGGGGTGGGAATTGTACCTCACTTCGGACCAGTGCATGGGATGCCACAGTGGTCTCAGTACCGGGTTTGGTCCGGTAATGTTTCTCGATACGAGTCCATCCTACAAGACGGGACTCAATGTTTCTCCTTACGGAGAGTGGCGATGGTCACCGATGGGATTGGCCGGCCGCGATCCTATTTTTTTCGCTCAACTGGAAAGCGAGCTGTCAATTCTGAAAGACGAGCTTCCACCGGAAAAGGCTGATTTCTTTGGCCAGCAGACCATCAATACCTGCCTCTTGTGCCATGGGGCGATGGGCAAGCGCCAATTCGATATTGACCAGGGAGTGGGGCGCGAATACTGGAAGGCCGACTTCAAGTTAAAGTGGTACCTCGACAGCGATCGCGAGAGCAAGCACTTCAAATATGGTGCGCTGGCCAGGGAAGGGATCAGCTGCCTGGTTTGCCACCACTGGAAAGATGAATACCCGGGGGACCTCAAGGGATTCCTTAACAACTCCATTACAGGCCAGTTTTTTGCGGACGAGCCGGGGGAGTTGATCGGTCCGTTCAACAAAATCGCAACCCTGCCGATGCAAAATGCCCTGGGTATTACGCCGAAGTACAACGAGCACATCAAAAGCGCACGGCTGTGCGGGAGTTGCCACACCATCGATTTACCGGTTGTAGACTATCCACTGAAGGATCCTCCGGTTCTTCCGAAGGGATGTGGAAAGGTCGAACCTGACCTCAACGTCCCCGACAAGAATCCCAACTTCGAAGGCTTTCAGCACAAGATCGAGCAGGCCACGTACCTGGAGTGGCTCAACAGCCAATACCAGAACGAAATCCAACCCGTCTCGACCGAGACGGCAAAGACTTGTCAGGAATGCCATATGCCGCGCGGATACACGAGCCTGAAAGAGAACATCGGGATTCCACTTATCGACATTCAGAATGATGATATCGACATCAAGCAAATTAAAACAAAAATCGCCACGATCGAGGACCAGGATTATCCGGAAGCCGGTAATCGTGCGGACACCGAAAAGATCACCGTTCCGATCCGAGACGAGGGCTTTACCCGCCATAAGCATCAAGGGCTGAACATCTTTATGGCCGAGGTGTTCAACCAGTTCAGCGACGTATTGGGCGTCCGGTTGGATGACTACGAAACCGGCGCTTATGGTGATAACTTCGCTATCAACAATTTTGTGGAGAATGCCAGGCGGAGCGCTAAGATCGAAATCAACAATTTCAAAGTCACCAGTGAAGGGGCAACCGTGCCTGATTATCTGGTCAGTGCCGACGTGAAGATCACCAATCTGACCGGACACCGCTTTCCCAGCGGCGTCGGTTTCCGGCGCGCCTTTATTGAGTTCCTCATCATCGATAACTCGATCTCCGTTGTTGATAACACCGCAAAACTAAGTAAGGTTGTGTGGGGATCGGGACAGACAAATAGCGTGGGGGTCATTGTCGACGGCAATGGCAATATCCTCCCCAGCGAGTTTCTGACCGATGGTAAGTTCCAAAAACACAGGGAGACAATCGAGAATCCCGACCAGGTGCAGATTTACGAAGAGTTGACCAAGAACGCTAAAGGGGAGTTTACCACCAGCTTCACGCACCGAGATTGCGAAGTAAAGAACAACCGCCTGCTTCCCATTGGCTGGAAGAAGGAGGGACCTTCTCCCGGCGCGATTCCTAAAGCTTTTCTAGAGGCGACCTATCCAGGGGAGCTCGCCTCAAAAGATCCACACTACAATGATGGCAGCGGAACCGATGTGGTCAAGTACCGAGTCAAACTGCCGGCAGGTGTGAATCCGAAGTACGTCAGCGTTCAAGCTACGCTTTATTCCCAGGCCTGGGCGCCGTATTACCTGAACCAGAGGTTCTCGAATGTGCCAGACGGCTCGGAGGGCGCCTCGAGACGGCGGCTGTACTACTTGCTCTCGAACCTGAATGTTACGGGTACGCCGATCGAGGATTGGAAGTTGGAATTAGTTTCCGCCACCGCAATGCAAAGAGAAGTACCATGAAGAAATTGGATATTCTGGACTTACTAAAGAAGGGTACCGTGTTGGGCGACGGAGGTTATGTCTTCGAGCTTGAGCGACGGGGTTACGTGCAGGCAGGCCCCTACACGCCCGAAGTCGCCCTTGAGCATCCCGAAGCTTTGGAGCAGCTTCACGTGGAGTTTCTCCGTGCCGGAGCCGAAGTGCTTCAAGCCCTCACTTTTTATGCAAGCGAGGACAAACTGGAGATATCGGGTCGAGCCCATCTCATTCAGGATATCAATAGAGCCGCCGTCCGAATCGCTAAGAAGGCTGCCAAAGACGACGCACTTGTTGCCGGCGTCGTCACGCTGACGCCGAGTTATGAGCACGGCAATGTTGAATCTCTTCGAAAAGTGAGAGGACTCTTTGATCACCAAATCGCACTTCAAAAAGACGAAGGTGTCGATTTTATCATTGGCGAGACTTTCATCAATCTGGAAGAAGCGCTCCTTGCACTCGATGCGATCAAGGCATCCGGCTTGCCCTCCATGTTGACCATGAATTTCACTGTCGATGGAAGCTCTGACGGTTTCTCGGTTGAGGATTGTGCGCGTCGACTTGCCGACCGAGGCGCAGACATAATCGGGATGAACTGCAACTACGATCCGGAGGTCAGCCTCATGATCGTTGAAAGGATGCGAAAGGCGGTCAACATACATATTGCCTGCCAACCGGTCGCCTACTCGACACCACATGGAACCGGTCCATTCTTCGATCACTATTGCTTTCCGCTCTCGCTTGAGCAGTTGCAGCTTTCACGATTTGAGCTGGCTTCTTTTGCGCGACGTGCACGAGACATTGGCGTTGGCTACATTGGTGGTTGTTGCGGCGTTTTAGCCTATCACGTACGAGCCATGGCAGAAGCTCTGGGACGCCGTCCGCCTGCCAGCGAGAAGTCACCGAATCTTGCTCGGCACGTCATTCCCGAAATCCGAACCCGTTCCGATGAGGAGTACTGGCATGCCGCTGCCCACTAAATATCTCGATATTGTTTTGTCAGACCTGGAGCCAGGAAAAGCTTACCAAAAATGTATGCAAGAGATCGCCTCGGATAGCCGTGACGTTGACTATGGATTCACCGAGGCGATTGTCTATGCCACCGAGGTTCGCTATGCGGTTGATGCTCTGACCAAGGGTCGTCCGGATCATTTTTGGAACTTTGGAGACCTCAAGGGTGGTGCTGACGATTGGCACTTCTCAATTCTCGATGATGTCAAAAATCTCAACATCGCTTTTGTGGGAGGTGGGCCCTATCCGGTCAGCGCCTTTATTCTGCGAGAACGATATCCCCAAGCGAGCATCACCTGTATCGACAATCACATCGCTGCGCACATTCTTTCGACCGCTGTGATTGAGAAGCTCGACCTCGGAATCGCTACCTGTTTCACCGAAGCGATCGAGGTAGATTATTCACCGTTCAACGCCGTTGTTATTGCGGCTATGGTCAGTGGCAAAGATGAGTTGGTTAAAAAAATCCTAGAAAAATCCAGTGCCACCGTCATTGTTCGAGGAGACGTTGACGTCGACCATGATCGCCTTCACAGGCTCAACTCTGGATTCGATAATGACGGCTCCGTGGGGGCGTCATGAGGGAACTCGTTAAACGTCTCGCGGGTCTAGAGCATCTCGACTACACCCAGCTATTGATCGAAACGAATGTCTTCGGCCGGGGGAAAAATCTCCGCCGGGATCACTCCGCCCTCGATGCACTCAGGGAAATGATGTCCTTGGTGGAATCTGACTGTGACTACCAGGCAGCCCGGCGTGTACTCCAGGGGGAACCGCTGTGCTCTCCCGAAGACATGAAAGTGGGCTGCGAGCTTGAGTGGGAGACTTTTTTCTCCCGAGGAAGATTCGAGTCGCTTCTCTATATCGGTTCAGGTGCTTGCCCGGCCATTGCTTTGTTCGTGCTGAAACGAGATTCAAAGATTGTCATCGACGGGATTGATATCGCTCCGGAGGCAACAAACTTGTGTCTTCAGCTCGCTGCCAGGATGGGGCTTCGAGAACGTCTTTGCCCCTCAACACAGGATGCGCTCACGCTTAGTCCGGACCAAATCAAAGCCTACGATTCATTCTTCATCTCCAGCGCAGTGAGGCCAAAAAATGAGATCATCCTGCGACTTTTAGAGCATAAACGAAATGGCGCAAAAATCTACGGGCGCGAAGATGAATCACACCCGGACTTTTATGAGCTCGTGACCGTGCGTCATCCGGATCTTCTCGCTGCTCGCGAAGCTAGATCCATTTGGTTGCGTGAAAAAGGGACCCGGTATCCGATGCCTGCTGGCTGTGAGCTCACTTAAGACCGAAGTGTCCTGTGAAACCCTGACGAGTGTCTTCGGATAGAGCCAGCAGAGAAAAGAGGTCGTGTCCTTTCTTGACTATTGATAGTATGCATGATTCAATGAAAATATATGAAAAGAGAAATATGGTTTGACAAATTGACCCGTTCACAGAAACAAATCTCAATGACCTTTGGGTTTAATGACTTAAGGTTTGAAGTTGCATATTGGTATAACGATGTTGATTTGCATTTTTTAGAAGAGAAGTATGGCCAGGAGAATATGAACAAAATATATTTTCATATTATGGCATTTGAAATCAATAAACTTGTCAGTTTGCAACCTAAAACGATAGATCTTGGAGATTATGCACGATTTCACACGGAGCAGTTCGAATCTTTTTGGCAAAAAATAGTTCGCAAAATATGGGTACAGTGGAGATATGAAAACAATTTGCCACATTATAAGGAACCTGAATTCATAAGCAATCCAGTTGAATCTCAGCTTAAATCAATAGAAAACCAACTTGAACTGATCAAGGTATTATCTTTCTGTGGCGGTGGAAAGGACAGTTTAGTGGCGATGAAACTTCTTGAACGAGCTAGAATTCCCTATTCATCATTTGCCTATTCAAGTTCAGTATATGGCACCCAGCAACATCAACACGATTTAATTAAACGTCTTCTTAAACATGGAACACAATGTAATCATCATGCGTTATGGGTATTTGACAGCTTTATCGATTCACCAGTGCTACAACTCTATCCACAGTATACGTCAAAAAGCATTAAATCGGCAGAAACACCCAGTTCTATATTCGGATCATTACCAATTGTGCTTCAGCATGGATACCACCACATTGCTTTAGGGCATGAACGCAGCGCAGATGCGGGAAACTTAATATGGGAAGAGACTGGTGAGGAGGTGAATCATCAATGGGGCAAGTCGTTTGAAGCGGAAGTGCTTATTAATAACTATATTCAGAACGAACTCATTTCAAATTTTTCCTATTTTAGTTTACTGAAGCCAATGTATGATGTAGTAATCTTTAATTTGTTAAAACTTGATATTGAAGGAGTTTCGGATACACATTCCTGTAGTATCCAAAAACCATGGTGTTGCAAATGCGCTAAATGTGCATATGTATGGCTTAATTACATGGCTTATCTTCCCGTTGATTTAGTAAATTCAATTTTCAAAACAAATCTGTTTGACATTCAGGAAAACCAACATTGGTTTTATGAAATGCTTGGCCTGGGAGAGCATACACCATTTGAATGTATAGGAGAGATTTCGGAAACTCGCCTGGCTTTTGAACTGTGTAGAAGAAAAGGCTTAGGCGGAAAAGCAATGGATATGTATTTTCAAAAATTTCCAAATCTGGATGTTGCACCAATTCTGGAAAAATACCTGAATATTGATCCAACTCAGGCCAACATTCCTTTTGAGATTAAAGAGAGAATAATTCCTCAAATATATGATGCAGCAAAAGAGACTCGTCAGTATATAAGCCAATATTGTTAAAAACTCAGTAGGTGACCTTAGTTTCAATTTGAAAGGATTTGATTTAGCATATAAATTTATGAGAGATGGGCCAACAAGCGGTGTTGACTTTGGGGGTCCACGTAATATTAAAAAAACGAAAGGGAGGAAATCTTATGGCTAAAAAAGTAAAAAAAATTAAGAACGAACAGACAAAAAATGAGAGACAACCGGAACTTCATCAATGTCATACGCCGGAAGAGATCGTTGGTGCTCTGAAGCATATATTACGGGATCATAAGGGATGGGAAGAACTGCTGGAAAAATCCCTTAAGGATGCTCACGAAAACGCGAAAAAGAATCTCAGCAAGGAGTACTATAAGCGGTTCATGTTCCATCCGGCGGATACTCTGGATGAATATTGCCGATACCTGGAATGGTTCGTAAACTGGAAGCCTCATGAGTATAACAAGGGCTATGACAAGAAAGAGGAATCCGGAGAGGCGTTTAACAAAGAGGTTTTTTTTCAACTCGTTAAATTCTACTGGCTACTGGACCAGCCTACGGGCAGAGAACTCCAGAACAAAGAAGATCTAACACGGAAAGGGACCGGGAATGACTTTACGGACTGGATGGTGCATTTTGCAAATGACTGGGGACATTTTCTTAATACACCTGAATCAATAGATGACAATACGTTACAGTCATTTATAGATGATCCTGATTTTAAGATGTTCCAGTATCTCATCCCCCCAGAGGCATATACCCCCAGAGATAAGCACTCAAAAGATAAGCCGAATTCTCCGAGCGGATGGCAGACGTTTAATCAGTTTTTTGCCCGCGAGATCAATCCCGGCTTGAGGCCAGTAGCCGGCATGTTTGATGACAACATAATTATTTCACCCGCAGATTCCACGTTCAAAGCAAAGTTTCACATTGGTAGTGACTCGGTAGTCAAGATAAAACATACTCACAAGTACCATGTTGAGAAGCTCCTGGCCGACAGTCCGCACCGAGGCAGGTTCAGCAACGGATTGTTCTATCATGCATTTTTAGGGCCAAATGACTACCATCGGTTCCGTGCTCCGGTGAGAGGTACTGTTCTGGAATCACGGGCCATTCAGGAAAAGGTGTTTCTCAACGTTGTCATAAAAGCAGACGGAACGTTTGATGCACCGGATGGAGCAGGAGATGGTTATGAATTTTCCCAGACAAGGGGGTTGTTGATGTTGGATTCTCCCATCGGGTTAGTCGCTGTAATACCGATTGGAATGGCCCAGGTATCATCAGTAAATATGACTGCTGTCGTAGGGTCTTACCTCAATAAAGGAGATGAATTCGGCTATTTCCTTTTTGGCGGCTCTGACATTATCGTATTGTTTGAAGCTGAGAGCAATGTGACCATCAATACTGCGCCAGGGATTCATTACAACACCGGGATGTGTATCGGGGAGGTGATCTGGTAGTATCTGTTACAGAAGCTACTAATTACTAAAAAATGTAGGGGCTGTTTCCCAAACAGCCTTTAATAAAGGTTCGTTTGGGAAACGAACCCTACAGTGAGGATTCGGCGAATGAAGATAGGACAAAGATGGCCTTTTGTCGCAATTTAGCGGAGACCAGTACCCTCGTAAAAAAACGGGGCTAATACAGATGCCACTTTAATTTAATTAAAAGAGAAATGGAGGTCTTATGATGAATCGTTATTGTATTTTATTATTATTGTGTCTGTTGATATGGGGCTGCAATGACACTTCTGTAGTTGAGTCACCACAAACTTCAAAAGCAGAGCAGACTGAAGTTGTCGTTGAGGAAGAGGTCGAGGTTGCTGTCGACGTTAAGGTCGAAACAGGCTATATACCTTTCCCCAAAGGCTATGGTTATATGGAAAACCTGGGTGCCCTGCAAAAAGCGACTGATGAGGGTAACCGCAAGATAATTCGTGAACACGCATGGAAACTATGGGCGGGTATTATGCAACCGGCAGAAGGTTTGGGCTGGCCTTTATGGTATACATGGTCAAATACCACAGCTGCTTTTAAGGCTGAAAACAGTGGAAAAGTTGGTGATGAGAAAAGCAAAAGTAATGCTTCTTCAGGGGAATCGTTAAAGACAAAAAACCTTAAGAATATGGTGAATGTCGATACAAAAACCCCTAATTACGATTTACCCCAAACGGTGATCGACAAGTATAGTGGCGTCATCACGGATGGTTCTATAAAAGACGGAGCAAATTTTCAAAATAACGGTGATATTATGGTTGCCACAGAGTCACTTAGCCAACAGGCTATGGATAACATACGTGAGAAAGAGCTCTACCTCACATCGACATTGGATGCACTGCACGCCAAAAATGAACCAATAAATCTGGTTTCGAAATTTATTGTTACCAAACATATGTACTGGCCTGTCAAAGCTGAAGGCATTACCGGTGTGCCGGTCTGGAAAGATAATTTCCCTGATACTTTCCCTGGCTATGCCGGTTACGAAGTATGGGACACCCTGGTAGGTATTGATCCAAGTGGCGAACAAATTGGAAATACCGTTAAGGTTGAGTTTTTGTATGGTGTTAAAGATTACGAAAAGAAACCTATGTCAACGGTTACTGCTGAAGCAAAGGTGTATGGATTGGACGACTTTTATTACCATAAAATTACGCAAGACGATTGGGATTCGTTTGATGAAGCTGACAAAGGAATTCTCGATGCCGCAAGCTACTGGGCAAACAATCAACCAATCGGTGTCGGTGATTATCTGATCAGCATCGCTATGCACGTTAATACCAGGGAACTACCAAGCTGGACTTTACAAAGCGTCTGGTGGTCGGATGAACCTGATAAAGGGCAATACGCCGCCAATCGACCTGAACTGCCACAAGCCACAGGACCATGGGATCATTACCTGCTTACCGACGATTACGCAGTGCCGCCTAACGATAAAGGCGAGCTGGATATTGCAGTCAATCCATATATCGAAGGGGTCATTCATCCAATCGCTACCAGTTGTCGAAACTGTCATGTACGAGCAGGGTGGCCGACAGGTTCTACGGCGGGAACCGCTGGCTATCAAAACCCGGATTGCCCCGGGTTGTTGACCTATCTTACTCCGGAGAGTCCATGTCTGGAGAAAATCACCTTGACTGATTACTCATGGATTATTCCTGATAGGGCGATTTCGGAATAGATATCGCTACCGGTTAAGTTGCGCTTTTTTCCCCACTTTGTGCGAGCTGTTATTTTGAACATCGCATTAAAGTGGGGAAAAAAGTCAGGATCAGAAGAAAAATAGTTTCGAATATGAAAACAATGATTTTGCTGACAACAACATATAAGATGCGAACCGAATCCAATTCCTCGCATCATGAAAAACTATTCGTCATTTGTAAAGTTGTGGAAAGCTACTAATTATTTAAAAATGTAGGGGCTGTTTGCCCTGTCCGACAAATGACAGGCGGGCAAACAGCCTTTAATAAAGGTTCGTTTGGGAAACGAACCCTACAGGAAAAAATAAAAAACAATTTCCTATCATCAAACAAAATCTCAAACGAAGGAGAGTTTTCAATGAGTTATGATCGTATTCGAATAACAGGTTATGCAATACCGACAACACCGGGAGGTGTGGTCGACATAGGCAATCCCAATGGCCCAGGCTCTGTTGCGGGTTATTACCTTGGCAGTGAAGATTTCGAGACTGACATACAGGCGCGCATCGATATACTAAAAGCCGCTGTAGACACGGCTAAAGCCAAAATTACTGGTGACGACACAGGTGTTATTAATCTATTCGTTGCACCTGAGTTTTATTTTCACGGTTTATCCGGCCCTTATATTTTTGAGGATGAAGCCAATGATCCGATAATCACCATTCGTGAAAAACTCACAGGCACCTTCAACTCTACAGACTATCCGAACTGGATGTTTGTGTGCGGCAGTGTTATCTCGACGCACGTTAAAGACCCTGCCAGAATGTTTGCATCAGAATCCGTAAAAAGCCGTAACAATATCGTTAAAACATTATCTCAAGAATGGCGAAATTCATTTGGCCCACTAAAGGGCGTCATCTTTGATATGCTGATTAACTTCATCAAGGTATGCCACTCTTATCCAAATTGTGAAATCAGAAACCGAAGTGTCATCATCAACAATATGGGTATCAATCCACCACAAAACAGTGATGTGTGTAAAGTGATGACTACCGAAAAGTACTATTGTTCGAATGAGGACCTTTTGTTGTACGACACCGAATCCAATCAACAGGTTGTTACCGAACAAATGACAGCTTACCCGGTCATCGATTTATCTGCAGGTGATGCTAAGCAGTCGGCATTCGATAAATATGCCATATTCAGACAAGGCATTGACATACCTGATGCTGCTGCTATGGATTATGGTGTTGAGATTTGTCTCGATCACAGCGACACACGTTTACGTCGCAATATCGATAACGAGCCCTCACCTATCGTCGCTCCCCATGTACAGATCATTCCGTCTTGCGGCATGCAAATTGTGCAATCCAGCGTAGCAACTGATGCCAATGGCATTGTTTTCAATTGTGATGGACAATATACATTAAATAACACCGGAGCGGGGCCGGGCCAGGGTGATGTCAGCGGCGTTGAATCTGTCTACGCAAATTACAGTAAAGGATCGTATGGTGCGCATTCACAACTTGCACGCGTCAACCAGGCAGCTATAGGGGGAGATCCCAATGCTCCCGACTCAAGCAATGCCAGCTTTCAAAACTTGAGTGAAGAATTGATTACGTGTTTTTCGGTGGATCAACCGCCAGCTAATCTTGATCAGTATTATGCAGGTGGCGCCGGAGAATTGCATATCTATGGACTTGATGCGCCTTTGACACTTTATTCGTAAACTAAAGTATCGGTTTTATACACAAAAGGAGAGTAAAAAATGAGAGACATTATACCGTATCGTGTTGGTGAGTGGCTTCCTTCGGACCAGGAACAACTACAGACATGGATTTGCGCA
Source organism: Candidatus Scalindua sp. (assembly GCA_018670825.1). GTDB lineage: Bacteria > Planctomycetota > Brocadiia > Brocadiales > Scalinduaceae > Scalindua. The sequence continues at coordinate 33,433 of JABHIW010000159.1, forward strand.
CTTGCGCTGGAAGCGAGTGACGAGACAATTAAGTTACATCCGGTCATAGAAGATTTTAAGAATCTTATAGAAACTGATGCAGAAGTCTATATGCTCTTTAACCTGATGTTTACTCAGGTCCCGAATAAGCCACCTTACAACAACTCCCCAACTAATAAGTCGGAAATTAAAGATTACCATCACATGCTGCGTATGATGAACGTAATAATGACGAAGGCCCCCGAATTTCTGGAAATCGACGGACAACCGGCAGGACTAATAGGTTTCCCCATTAACGCCATTCTGGATTGGCCAATGGGAACAACTGCAGGATTTGCAGCTTTTTTAAACGAGAAGGTTAATCTTCACTTGAAGAAAATACTTGATGAATGGGGCTCGTTCCTTAAATCACCGGAATCCGCTTATGTCTTGACTGATAAATCTAACGGTTGGTTTGGGAGTAATGCCTTTGCCCCAAACGCAATGCCTGATTTTGAAACAAATTTCAAGTATGAACCATCAGAGCCGCATTTTGGCTATAGTTCCTGGGATGATTTTTTTACGAGAGAATTCAAAGAAGGGCAGCGCCCCATTGCATCACCCGACGATGACAATGTTATTGTCAATGCATGCGAATCTGCGCCTTACAGGTGTGCGCCCAATGTACAACTCCGAGACAAATTCTGGATAAAAGCGCAACGCTACTCTTTAGAGCATATGCTTGCAAACGACTCTCTGGTTGATACATTCGTAGGCGGAACAGTTTATCAAGCTTTCCTGAGCGCATTGAGTTACCACCGATGGCACAGTCCCGTAAGCGGAAAAGTCATAAAGACTAAGGTCGTCAATGGTTCGTATTATTCAGAACCCCTGATAGAAGGCTTTGCTAATCCTGATGGCCCGGACCCTTCTGCCCCAAATGATTCACAAGGCTACTTAGCAGAAGTAGCGACACGAGCACTGATTTTTATTGAAGCGGATAACCCCCTGATTGGGCTCATCTGCTTTATAGCTGTTGGTATGGCAGAAGTCTCAACATGCGATATTACCGTTAAAGAGGGGCAGCACATAAGTAAAGGCGACCAGACCGGGATGTTCCATTTTGGAGGTTCAACACACTGTTTGATTTTTCGACCAGAATCGCTTCTTGAGTTTGACTTTCATGGACAAACCCCTGGCCTTAAAGCAGGCAATATCCCAATCAATTCAAAGATTGCGACAGTGCGCCCTCGGGTTTCTTAATAAAGGCAAATATGGTGGTGGTCGAATGCCGTTAGTATATGAATTTAACGCCCCTGAAGGCGGCGTTAGTATCCAGAAATTTCAGATTATAATTTGGCAAAACAATGGTTTTACTAACAACAACAGGTAAGATGCGAACCGAATTCTATTCTTCGCGTCATGAGGGATCATTTGTCATTAGTAAGGATATGACTACATTTGTTTTAATAGTGTGTTTGATTTCTTAATTTAATGTAAAGGAGAATTGTTATGGGCGGACCAAGAGGACCAAGAGGGCATACAGGGCCTAGGGGTGATACCGGGTCCAGGGGTGGACAAGGGCCAAAAGGATCAACAGGATCGAAAGGGCCACAGGGACCAAAAGGATCAACAGGACTGAAAGGGCCACAGGGACCAAAAGGATCAACGGGACTGAAAGGGCCACAAGGGCTACCAGGTAAAACGGGACCTGCTACTGATCTATCAAAGGTATTATCTAACCTGAAAGAACTTAAAGCAACGGTTACTCCTCCGGCAGCTATATCCAATATTTTTAATGGAAAATATGGTCAGATAGCATCGTTCTTAAACAATGATGTTTTTGAAAAGAAAGGAATCGAAGGGTTTATTTCAGAATTTAAGAATGTGAAGAGTGTGATAGATGATATTAAATCGGCACCTCTTGGGGATCCAATGAAATTATTGCCTGAAATAAAAGGTTTTCTGGATGCGGCAATTGGGGGAGCACCAGATCCTAAATTCAAGAAGAATTTTGTAGCAAACCTTGTGAAACTGAAAACAAACCTGGATGAGTTCAGTCAATTATATACAAATGGAGCTGTTCAATTAACACCGAATGTCGATAACGTCATAAACCTGATTGATAAGATGCCTGCCCCAATATTGGATGCAATTGGTATACTATTCAGCAGGCATTTGCCTGGTGGCGATCTGTCATTATTTCCAAATGTGATAAAAGATGTGAATAAATTTATGTTGAGTTACAATAAGGCATTTGGATCACAAGCAAATGTGGGGACAGTGAGTAAGACCTCTAATTCAAAGTCATCTTCTAAGAGCTCATCTAAGGCCAGTAAAGGCTCCAGGAAAAGTAATGATTTCTCTGTACAGACTGATGGCGGTGATTCCTCTGAATCGACTGTTAATCAAATTTTGGATATTGTTAAAGAGCTAAAAGCTAAAGAAGAAGATAGAGAGGAAGCAGAAGAACGGCGGGCAGAAATGAGAAAAAGATGGACGGTTTTTAATGGACTGGTATCAAAGCCTTTTTTGATTTCTATTAGTGCGCAATTGGAATTTGTAACTGGCTTCCTGAATGGAATGATTGCAAGTCTTCCTGCAAATGTTTCGGTTGGGGTGTCTGCTGGCGGAAGCGGTGGGGCTGCAGCCATTGGTGATGGTGAGGGGGCAGTTGAGGGAAAAGATGAAGTGGACGTTTGTGGTTTAACGGCAACACTGCTTACGGGCTTACTTATTACTTATGAAATTGTCAAGAGTAGTTATGCATGTGCCCTGGGACTTTATGGTGAGCCCATATTTGTTGAGCAAGAATTGGATTCTTTTTTCGCGTAACTATATTGCCCCTGAATTAACGTTCAGGGGGTTGTTTATAAAAGGGTTAATTTTAACCTTTATAGTAATCCTTTTTTTGTCAGACTATGCAAATGTAACAAAAAGGGACAGCTGTTCCTATTAACCCTATGAAAGGGGGTAAAGATGAAAAAGAGTAAGAGTAAATCTACGGTAAAAAAGACATCCGCACCGACACCGCTGCTGACGCAGAGTCATCCGGTTGACTGGTGGTTTGTGTTTAAGTTTAATGCCGCTTCATTTCCCGGCTGTGCCGGAGCAGACAAGAGAAAAGGAATCTTCGGAGGCACGATTAGAAAATATTCCGAAGGGTTCAGTCAGCAATATATATACGCCAGCAGTGAGGACCCGACATTACAGAAGGGAAAAGGTCGTGTCGGTGCTACTCTGACTGACCCTCTGGGTGCAACATTCGGACAGGTTTATAATAATTCTTACTACTATCTGATATGGAACGATCAATTTTATGATGCACCAATAATTCATGGATGCGTAAAATACTGCGGTGCGCCCTGGGGCCACTCAAAGGGTATGCTTGCATGGAATGAAGCAGGTGAAGGCTTTGTAATGCAGGTTTCAACTCCTTCCTGGCCGGCTTCGGGGAGTATAAAATATCCGAGGAAAGGGGACGGCAATACACTCGGCTGTGTAAAAGATGATGATATAGAAGTCAGCCAGCATTTCTTTGCGTTAAGGCTGGATCAAGGTGATTTACTGCAGGTTTTAAAAGTCCTCAAAAATTCGAGTGTTGTGACGGATCCTTCCAATAAGCAGATTGTCTTAAACGGCGGTCCGTCTGCTGTTCAAAAACTGGTTAGGGGTCTGGGGAATAAGTCTCGCAGTAAAAAGGTTATACAGGTAAAACTTTCCAGCGGAGTAGAGTTGATTTCCAAGCCGTCAAGTCTGCATGTTCCGCCGTGGCAGATGGTTTCGTCCGTAATGGGTAATGTTTCTTTAAGGGTTGCCAGTTGGTGGGCTGATCCGGAAATAGATTCCACAACAGCCCGTACACAAATTTCATGCTGGGATGACTCCCTGGCAAAACCCGGTGCTGTACAGATTGCAACATCTGGTATGTGGGGTAAAAAAGGAATAAATCTTACCGGAGGAGAAGGCAAAAAACACAACCATGCAAAGTTCGGCGTCTCAACCAACAAGAGGAAACCGTATTCAATATTTGGAGATATGAACCAGCAGGGCGCCCTGGCGCCCGGTTATGCTTATGCAAAACAAAAATGTTCCAGCAGTCAGAACGGCCGGGGAGGCATATTTTATGTTGTTAAAAACAGAGAGTTGTTCACCAGTATTTCCAGTTTACTCAAAGGAGATTCGGCACCCACGAAGGTTCAAACATGAGTCAAATCTTGACTGAACTGCTTGTTTTTCCGGTGTAAGTATTTTCTTTTAAGTTTTATATTTGTTTTGAATTAAATATTGCCTAATATTCAGTTTCTGTTGTTTAACGGGTTGTGACAACATGCCTTAAAAAAAAATAACCCATATATTTAAGAAAGGAGTGTCAGTTATGGCTGAACCTACTTCAGTTAATAGCCAAATTACCGATTCAGTTACACAATTAAATCTTGAAACCATTGGAAGCTCTCCGGGCCAGTCTTTAGCATCTCTTCAGCAGGTTTTGGCCAGTACAGCGGGTATAGCAATGCAGAATGCGGTAAGTAATCAACAAAATCTGAACGATGTCAGTGCTGCTGCCGTTACCAGGTGTGTTAACTCTCTTCTGGGAGAATGACAAAAGGAGAAGGCAGGAAAGTTGGGAATTGTTTTTAAGAAAATTTTAATTTTAAAAGGAGATCAATTATGGCGTATCCTACTTCAGTTAATAGCCAAATTACCGATGCAGTTACACAATCAAATCTTGAGACCATTGGAAGCTCTCCGGGTCAGTCATTAGCGTATCTTCAACAGATTTTAGCCAGTACAGCGGGTATGGCAATGCAGAACGCGGTAAGTAATCAACAAAATCTGAATAATGTCAGCGCTGCTGTCAGCACCAAGTGTGTTAACTATCTACTTGGAAAAGCAGGGAAATAGGATCTGCTACTTATAAATATTCAGATACTTGATTATATAAAATCAGTATAGGGGTTGTGAGTAAACCAGTGGCCCATCAGGTTTGCACGGCAGTGTTCGTCGGGTTGAACCCGATGGGTCTATGAGGTAAATTATACTAAAGTCTATAGCTTTATAGAGCAGTGCCTGCATTTCCGGGCATGGTTATAAAACAAGGATATTCAGAAAATAATGAGGACACTATAAAATGGATAAGTCATCAAAAACAGACGAACAGATCAAAAATATCGCGGAAACGATTGGAGAGCAGCCTTGTGTTTCGTCCGATGAATTTACGCAAACACTTACCCGGCAGATCATGGTCAATGCTGTGGGATTGGCCATGCAAAATGTGGTGGCACAGCAGCAGCAAAATTACATCCTTCAGAATGCGATGACTACTGCAGCTGCCAGGGCAATGTTGGAATCATCACTTCCTCCGGAAGATATTATGAAATTTGCCAAAGAGGCATTATCAGGAGAGGATGTAGTATCCACTTTGTCCGGGCTCGATGATTTGATGGATAAGGTCAGCAGGCAGGATCAAATGAAAAAGACCGACAAAAAGACAACCTCTTCACCCGGTAAAAAGACAAAGAAGAACCTCAAAAAGTCGGAAAATGTATGAGTTTGACGTTGTCTATTAACTTATCCGTTAGATATTGATTTTCTAAGATTTGATATAGGGAAAACTATGGGAGAATAAAATGACAGATTCAATCCAGAAAAAAAGCCAGACTACAGAAGGGAAGGAAGGCCAGGCCGGTCAGAAAAAAAAGGGAATAGACTCCAAGGAAGAGAACGTTGTAGACGCCGTAGAGGCAACTTATCAAAAGGTGCAGGAAACTATCGAACAATCTCAGCGTGAAACGATGGATGCTATGGCTGCTGCGGAAAATGCGGTTAAGGCAGCACTTACCGGTATGGAGAAAGCTATGGATGATGCTCAAAAAATTGCTGAGCAGAGTCTCAAGGTAAATCAGGAAAGTAAGGGAGAAAAATAACTGTTGCTAATTCCATATCCATTTTTGGTTGAGGATAATAACATGGAACAAGGATATTTCCTGTCCTTCCAGTCCATGATTTTATCATGGAGCAAATTATTATGAAAAACATAAGTCAGATATTAATAGCGGTTTTCACGTTAGTAATTATCCAGAACTGTACTACTACAGACAAACATGGACCGAAAACTATAACAGGGAACATTAAAGCTAACGTAGTTGCCAGCTCAGGCACAAACTTTAACTTTCCGGAACAGACCCCGGAGTTTCTTTCCGCCACCTCTAACTGCGGTATCTGTTTTTCCGGTGGCGGTACGCGTTCTCTTTCAGCATCGATGGGACAGATGAGAGGGTTGGAACAACTTGGGATCTTAACAAATGCTCGATACATCTCCTGTGTCTCTGGTGGCTCTTGGGCTTCCGCCGTATTTACTTATTACAAATCAGGTGCTTCTGATGACCGGGAACTTCTCGGTGTCGATCCCACTTTGGAAGAGAGGAAAACCTGGAAATTGTCGAATTGGAACTCCAGCCTTAAGCATTCAAATTTAGCCTATCCCGCTACGGTTGATTTTGAGAAAACACTTGGAGATTATATTCTTAAAGGTCCGGAAGAGATGGCATGGATCTATGCCGTCAGAGATACCTTTTTTAAACCTTTTGGACTGGATGATAATAATTTTTTCAGTTTAGACAATTCGACAGTTGCTGACATTCTCAATGAAAACAAGGCTCTTCAACCCGACTGGGACTCTTCAGATTTTGATCTTCCCAGGGAAGAAAGGCCCTACCTCATTGTTAATGGTACCTTGCTATGGCCTATTGAACTGGAAGATTTGGGAAAAGTGTACAGGGTCCTTGTACAATTCACCCCTCTCTATGTCGGCAATCCCTTTGCTCTCACTTTAAAAGCAAAGGATGATTGGGTTGTTAAAGACCAATTGCTGAACACAGGAGGTGGTGTTCTTGACACATTTGCCTTTGGAAGCAGTGGTCCTGAAGCAGCTCCCGGGTCCTGGTTAGAAATGCCGGGACCGTCAGAAGCATTTACCATCTGGCATGCCAGTGGTATAAGCAGTGCCGCTTATGGATTCGATGAAGCCAAAACCGATATCAGGCTTTTATTGCCCAGAGAAAATTACTGGGCGGTAACAGATTCTGAAAAATCACTAAGTGTTTCTGAAAATCAATGTTTTTCAGATGGTGGTAACCTGGAAAATTTTGGCATTATGGCTATGTTGCAAAGACAGGTTAAAAAAATCATAGTCTTTGTTAATTCGGGAACGGCCTTGAAAAAGGACGAGGAAGGCATAACCATTGACTCTGATGTCGCTCCGCTTTTTGGATTAGCCAATTCTAAATTTTCCAACAATCGTGTTTTTGACTCCGGTGGCTACACTACTCTTACCAACAAGCTTTGGGATGCGTATTCCAATGGTGGGCTTGCTATGGCGAAGGAGAGTTATACTACCATCCCCAACGTTTGGTTTGGTATTCCTGAATACGAGGTTGAAGTACTATGGGTTTATAACGCTCCCGTGCAGGATTGGATTAAACAATTGAGCACGAAGGTTCAACGTGCTGTTAAATCGGGAATAAAGGGAGAACAGCCGTTAAAAGATTTTCCTAATTATAAAACTGTTGGTGAAAACTGGCTTCAGCTGATAAAACTCTATCCCGAACAGGTATCATTGATCGCAGATATGTTTAGTTGGTCGATTCAGCAAAACAGCACAAAATTTGAAGAATTTCTAGCACCGGTACAAAAAAAATAGTGACAGACAATCATAGGCATTGAAAATTGTTGAAATTCGGTAAAGGTATGTTTGGATATCCATATACTCAAAGTTTATAGGCGGTTGGCACTCGACTGTTTTTCTTGCTATCATTTCTCTCCACGCTTCTCTACCTATCTCTCAGTATCAAGCATCATTTATCTTGTTAATTTTATTGCTTTTTTTGTAATATTTATTTTAAATACGGATATTATAATTATCGATAGGAGCATACGTTGCTTTTATCATAAAATAATGTGTGGAATTAACGGCAGAAACAGTTACTGAATATTACGATTTACTTTAGAAGCAGTAAGGAGAGTTCAATGTCAAAGGTAGACGAAATTAAGGAAGCCCTTGATGGAAAAGAGAAAGGAAAGCTTAAAGAACTCTAATGCATCGGACAACAAACCGATTCCGGAAATGCTTAGAGAAGCTTCCAGAGCATGTTCAAAAAAATAATTCTAATTCTGGCGACAGATAAGAAGTAGGTTTAGTTTTTAAATTTCGCATAAGTCAGATTGGAGATCTAGAGAAAATGACAAATACTTTCCCTGTAAAGAATGCAAATACAATCCTGTACTGTAAGAAATGGCAGGAAACGGTTGACTTCTATAAAAATCATTTAAGGTTACCAATAACCCATGACTCAGATTGGTTTATTGAATTTAAATTGACTGAGACTGCGCATATAAGTATCGCAGATGAGCGGAGGGCGTCCATCAAGAGCAGCGGTGGGGTGGGTATAACATTAGCATTAAAGGTTGAAAATATTGCTGAAGCCTGGCAATATCTGTGTGACAGTGGACTGAAAATAGATCCGGTCAAGGAACATCCATGGGGTGCTCATGTTTTTTATTTCTGTGATCCTGAGGGGCATCGAATTGAGGTCTGGTCACCAAAACAGTAAGAAGGTGAAAACATCCTCATACTTGAAGAAATAAGTATGAGGATGTTTTTGTTTTTTATAAGATAGGACTTCCCTCATCAACGATTAATTGAGAATCAAATCCTCCAGTGGATTTTTTCCTGATTTTATTAACTCTACAACCTTTTTAACCCGTAAGATCCTTTCCGGGCTTGCCGGATGGGAACGAAGAAAACTTTTTGATCTGCTTTTGGGAATTTCCAGTGCGAAGCGCTTCCAGAGCCTTACCCCCTTTTCGATATCATAACCCGCATTATGCGCATAGATGAGACCAATATAATCCGCCTCTCTCTCGTTTCCCCTGCTGTATGGCGCATATAATGCCTGAGTAGTATAAGGTGCAAATGGTCCAGTAAGGCCGCCTACAGTCCCACACAGTGCCGCCATACCGATACTCTTGGGTAAATGGTGGGATGTAAGATGTGCCAGCTCATGCCCCATTATGACGGCAAGCTCATCATCATCATCCGCAAAGTGGACCATCCCGGTTGTAAATTCAATACCGGAGAATTTAGCGTACGCATTAATCTTACCTACCTGCTTGAGTCGAATTGACTCGTATGGCATCTCTTCAGGCTTTATGTTAAAAGAGAGTCTCTTACCATCTCTTTCTACCACAATGTTTGAGGATTTATCTGCCTTAAAAACCACATGTTTACTGCCCTTGATCTCCTTACCATCGATCTCTTTTATAAGATCACCCTGAATGATACCTGCCTGATCAGCTACAGATTTATCAATTAAGCCAACGACAACGCATCCATCCTCTGTTGGCAGTTTATAATACTTGGCAATGTCTTCTGTATTGTCAATGACTAACGCACCCATCACCGCACGTTTCTTAAATGCACCGTCCGGTATTATACTCAGGACTTTGAATCCAACCTTCCATACACTAACGAGATCCTTAATATATATTTCTGTGGCCAAAGCCTCAATCTCATCCTCCAGCTCCTTTAATTTACTTTCAGAAAGTGGCGGACCGGTGTTGGCACAGCCGTTAGCAAACAAGAAGATTACTAAAAGCGTAGAAATTATAACTCTGACAAATTTGGCTTTATTTTCTTGCTTATACATATGAATAATCAACTATTCCTAATCAAGACATAGCCCTTGCCTGCTTACTATAAAAAACGGGTTTAACAGATTGCTTTTGTTATAGCTTAATGGTTCATTGGTTTGTGTATTAATAACTTTCCCCTCGGCTTGTTCTACAATAGCCTGCCCGGCTGCGGTATCCCATTCCATAGTAGGACCAAATCTTGGGTAGGTATCAGCGATACCTTCAGCAACAAGGCATAGCTTCAACGAACTACCGGAAGAGATAAACTCTACCTTTTCATACTTTGCATTTAACTGTTTTACAAATTCTGTAAATTCCTCTGAGGTATGAGAACGGCTTCCTACAACCGTAAATGGTGTATTGATATCATTGCTCAAAGGTAGTCTTTGTGATTTATCTATAAGTTCTTTTATTGATAAGTCATCGGTCAAGATGTCACTGCTTTCCAGCTTATACGAGCCAAAGTTAAGGGCAGCAAAGTAGAAAACATCCGTAACCGGTACGTAGATAATGCCGAGTACCGGCTTGTCTCTATGCATAAGAGCAATATTTACGGTGAACTCACCATTTCTTTTAACAAACTCCTTTGTCCCATCAAGAGGGTCAACGAGCCAGAAGTATTCCCACCTTTTTCTTTCTTCATAAGGGGTATCTCTTCCTTCTTCACTTAAAATGGGTACCGTGGAGTTATTAACTGTTATGGTTTGTTCCAAAACATCTGCAATGATCTCGTGTGATCTTGTGTCTGCTAACGTCAGTGGAGATTTATCATCTTTCTGCTCAACCGCAAAGTCTGAACCGTATACTTCAAGGATTGCTTCTCCCGCACGCTTTGCGGCAAGAATAGCAGTAAGAATAAGTTTGTCGTATTGTATTTTATCCATTATTTGATTATCGTGGAAAATGTATAATTTTCAATAAAATAATAATTAAATAAACCTGATCTATTTACTTGTTGCCAACGAATTGTTATGATGAAGAAATTGTATTTCTCAGAAGATAGAACGCTACAAAATTGAGCTAATAAAGATGAATAAAGAGTTAAGAAGTGTATGCCCACATGATTGTCCCGATACATGCGGAATAATTTCACACGTAATAGACGGTAAGCTGGTTAAGGTCAAGGGGGATCCAAACCATTTTGTCACCAGGGGTTTTCTCTGTAAAAAGGTAATGAACTATCCGGAAAGAGTCTACAGTCCTGACAGAGTTCTCTACCCTCTTAAAAGAGTTGGTGAGAAAGGTGTCGGTAAATTCGAGAGAATATCGTGGGATGAGGCAACTGATACAATCACATCGCAGTTTAAGGATATCATAAACAGACACGGTGCAGAATCCATCCTGCCATTCAGTGGTTCAGGTACATTGGGGCTGGTTAATGGTAATGTTGCGGGAAAGCGTTTCTTCAACCGTATGGGGGCTTCGGGTCTTGACAGGACTATCTGTTCCAAGGGGGGAAGGATTGGTTATAAGTACACATTAGGTGCTTCCTTTGGCGCTGATCCATTAGCAATACCACAATCAAAACTGGTAATTTCATGGGGTACAAATCCGTATTATACTAACATCCATCAGATTCCTCTGATAAAGGAAGCAAAAAAGAATGGCGCTTTACATATCGTCATAAATCCCGACAAAATCAAATCTGTTGAAATGGCAGACCTCTTTATTCAGCCTACACCCGGAAGTGACGCCGCACTTGCATTAGGCGTAATGAACGTAATTATTAACGAATCTTTGTATGATAGTGATTTTGTTGAAAACTATACAGAGGGCTTTGACGCATTGTCAGAACAGGTCCAGGAATATTCACCGGAAAAGGTAGAAGGAATTACCGGAGTAGACAGAGAAACCATAAGAAAGTTTGCTGCTATTTACGCGGCCAGTAAACCATCGTTCATTTATGCTGGATCAGGTATGCAGCATCACACAAACGGCGGTATGATGATACGCACTATAGCCTGTCTCCCTGGTCTGGTTGGGGCATGGAAGTATCCTGGCGGTGGAATGTTTTACCCTACCAGCGAAGCATTTCCGGTCCAGTGGGATGTACTTGAAGGAAATGATCTCTGTCCCAGTAGCCCAAGAACAATTAATATGAATCGATTGGGACATACACTCTTACATGAGGATCCGGGCATTTATGGCCTGTTTGTTTATAACTCAAATCCTGCTGCCGTACTCTTTAATCAACGTAAGGTGATCGCGGGCCTGCAGAGAGAAGATCTGTTTACTGTGGTACATGAACAGTTACTTACCGATACCGCACGTTATGCGGATATTGTGTTGCCTGCGACGACTGAGTTTGAGCATACAGACCTTCACTACTCATATTTCCATCTATCACTTCAGTTAAATGAACCGGTAATAAAACCGCTGGGTGAAAGCAGGCCTAATATTGACACCTTTAATACATTGGCAAAATCGATGGATTTTCAGGATAGCTGTTTTGACGATACGGTTATTGAGGTAATCAACAGCGCGTTAGAGATTGACAGCAGTTATTTGCAAGACATAACGTTAGAGCGTTTGCAAAACGAGGGTGCAATCCGCCTGAATATGCACGGCGAATTTCATATGCCATATAAAGATCTTAAATTTTACACTCCTTCCGGAAAGATAGAATTTTATTCAGAAAAAATGAAACGGGATGGTTATAATCCTCTGCCTGTTCATATATCCATAGAAGAAGGACCTTTGACCTCGCCAGACCTGTATAAGAAATACCCTATTTATCTCCTTACTCCATCAGCAAAATCATTTCTGAACTCCAATTTTGCAAATATCCGTAATCCAGGGAGTGAAGAAGAGAACCCAATTCTGGAATTAAACTCACTGGATGCCGGGAGACGCGGGGTAAAGACCGGTGACAAGGTCAGGGTGTTTAACGAACGAGGTGAGTGTACCCTCATGGCGTCTGTAGGAGACTACCTAAGAGCGGGTGTTGCAATAAATAAAGGTATATGGTGGAATAACCTGAGCCCCGGAGGATGCAACAGCAACCAGACAACGCCTGATAGACTGGCGGATATGGGCGGGGGATCTACCTATAATACGAATTTAGTGCAGATAGAAAAGGTAACCAATAATAAGTCTTAGAGGCTTTCACAACAAATGAAGATGGGATTTACGAGAAGTATTCAGGAACCCAACCTAAAGGCAAATTTGTTGTAAAAGGTAGGAGAGTAGACGTTGTCCTGTTTAAAAAACGGAGGTAAGTAAAATGGAAAAAGATAGAGTACTTGTGAAAGAAGTTGTTTTTCCTGTTTTTCAGATGAAGGAAGATTTTAAACAAAGTCGGCTTATTAAGTATATGGAGGATGAGAGTATTCCTGCCTCAAAGAGGTTGAACTGGCTGCCTTATTTTACCTATTTTGCCAATTCATTTTCTGATATCAACAATTATATACTTCCTTATGAAAAACCTGCCAATGAATTCGAAGAGCAAATTAACAGTCATGCCGCAACGGATGCAGAGCATAATTCATTAATTAATAAGGATATGCGTAATCTACAGAATGACCTCAAGGATTTTACTTTTGCCGATTGCCTGGAATTTCTGTGGAGTGATAATATAAAAAAAAGCAGGCTGGTTGCCTATGGAATAGCAGATCTCACGCGGATGGCATCAAATCCGTTGGTACGGTACTGTCTTATTCGTGTCATAGAAGAGTTGGGTAATACCTTCTTTCTTGTTTCACACAATTGTACAGCAGGAGCAATCGAGAGCAATTACTTCGGCAATGTTCATCTGGGGTATGAGCCCGGTCACTTACATGGTTGTGATCCGGAGAAGTTTGAGAGTCAGACGTTGACGGTTGAAGAAGCGGAGACAGCAAGATATGTCATGCAAAAATGTTATGATCTTTTCTTTGATATGATAGAAGAGATGTATGATAGAGCACAGGAAAATAGATTTAATTTTGATAAAATATCATGAAAACCGACATTACGTCAAAACCACGCAGATTCATAATGTTTCATAAACCGAAAGGAACGATTGTCACTCTGTCTGATGAAAAAAACCGTAAAACGGTTTATGACATTCTGCCTCGGTTTGTGCTTGAAGATAGGTGGATACCCGTAGGCCGTTTGGATAGGGATTCGAGAGGTTTGCTGCTTTTTACTCGTGAAGGTGGATTGAGTGATCTTTTGACACAGCCGGGTAAATTTTCAAAATTTTATGAAGTGTGGATTCGAGGACGAATCACTGAAGAACAACTGCAACAGACATTACAGGGCGTTAAAACACCAATAGATATGTTACAGTTTAAAGGGATAAAGACTATAGGATATGCAGGTCCCAAAACCCGGTTGATGGTAGAACTGACAGAAGGAAAGAACCGACACATTCGACGTGTTTTTGGCGCTCTTCAGGATCCGCAATCACATACACCTTTAAAGGTACTGGATCTGAAGCGGGTACAGTTAGGTACTGTTAAACTTGATATACCCTCATCCAACTGGCGGTTTCTTACACATGAAGAGGAAAACGCTTTAATAAACGTTACTTCCCGACCAAAACGAAGAGGCAGAAAAACAAAACGCTAACGCGTTTTGCTATTATTTCAATAGCAATAAACTGAGGATATCAACTGAGTATAAATACTAACTTGTTAAAGGGAAAAACAGCTCTTGTTACCGGTGCAGCCAAACGCATTGGCAAAGCAATAGCTCATGTACTGGTGGAAAACCATGTAAACGTTATCGTGCATTATTGCTCTTCCTCTGACAAAGAGATGGACGAAGTCCTAACAGACATTAACGCACCAGGTGTAAAGACCTGGAAATTTCAGTCAGATTTTTCCAATATTGATAATGTAGATAATCTTTTTGAAGAGATACAGAATTCGATAGGTACCGTTGACTTCCTGATTAATAATGCATCAACATTCTCTCCCTCAAAGCTTTCAACACTTTCAATCCAGGATCTGAATCAAACATTATCGATAAATTCAATAGCACCATTCAGGCTCTCACAACATATGGCAAAACAGAAGCGGGAGGGATCTATTATTAATATATTAGACAGCCGTGTAAAACGATATGATATGAATTATGCTGCCTATCAATTAAGTAAAAATATGTTGTATCAGATGACTGAAATGATGGCGGTCGAGTTTGCACCTCAAATTCGTGTTAACGGTATCGCTCCCGGTATTATATTGCCTCCCGAGGGAGAAGATGAATCATATATCCGGAAACTAAGTCACAGAAATCTATTTAATCGTTCTGGAAAACTGTCTGACATAACGGACACTGTACTTTTTCTTTTATCAAATACGTTTATGACCGGAGAAGTCCTGTTTATAGACGGAGGCGAGAATCTAAAAGGAGGACCATATGAGTGAAATCCCTGTACACAACGATAAGATTTACATTCGGGACCTGGCACTACGCTGTATAATCGGTGTTAATCAAGATGAGCGGACAGAGAAGCAAGACGTTATTATCAATATTGTTTTGTACACCGATACCAGGAAAGCAGGACAATCAGATAACCTTGAAGATTCGGTTGATTATAAAATGGTTAAAAAAGCGCTTCTCTCTCTGGTAGAAAATTCGGCATTTTTGTTGATCGAAAAACTTGCGGAAGAAATAGCGAAAGTTTGTCTTATCGATTCAAAAGTACAAAAAGTTAATGTCATAGTTGATAAACCCGGTGTGTTAAGATATACCCGTTCCGTAGCAGTGGAAATCGTCCGTACCAGAGAAAGCTATGGACAATAACGCAGTGGAAGCGTTCATTGGAGTTGGCAGTAATATACAGCCGGAACGAAATATTATTGATGCTCTTCAGCGTTTAAGTAAACACGTGGATATAACAGGGATTTCTTCCTTTTACAAAACCACTCCGCTTTTAAGAGAGAATCAGGACAACTATTTAAATGGTGTATGGCAGATAAGTAGTTTGATGCCTCCCAGGGAATTGAAGTTTGGTGTGCTGAGAATGATAGAAGAAGAGCTGCATCGTAGTAGGGAATCTGATAAATATGCATCAAGAACAATTGATCTGGATTTGTTGCTTTATGGAGATCGCTCAATACATGAAGAAGATCTTACTATACCGGATCCTGATATTTTCAAGCGTTCATTTATTGCCTTTCCTCTCTCCGAATTAAATCCTGATTTGATTATGCCGGATACAAAAAAACCGCTTATTGATATACTGAGTGCGCTATCAATGGAAAACATGATACCGGATATAACATTTACTGAAAGTCTGAGAAAGATGGTTAACCTGTGAATAAAAAATATTCTATTTACATTGTAATATAGCTGATATTTCAGTAACAGTTGTTTGTCATTTGCCAATAGTCCTTTGTAAATCGTAAATCATTTGTCTTCAACCTATTCAACTTCTCTGGCAGCTCTTTTCATGGTATCTGACAAAAGTTTGTATGCTGCTACCCAAGTCTCTTTAACATCCTGATTAAAATCTTTACCCAAACCCTGTTCTAAAGTCCAGAGCAGTGATTCTCCGACAGCTTCGTAATATTTTTCCTTCACACCGTATCCAACATGACGTTTTCCCAACTCCTGCATTATAGGAATTATTGTGTCAGGTTTATCAAGACCGGTAACCGCATAATCTAACATCTGCATAAACATTCTACCTTGGGTCTTCATGTCTCCCTTAAAAAGTGATTTTAATGAGGGAGTTAAATGAAAAAGATGATTATAAAACAAGCCAGCAACTTCAGGAATATGACGTACTGTTTCAAAGGTTTTTTGAACTAACTTGATTTGATCGATATTCACTTTATTCCTCCCGATAGTATTTTCCCGTATGTGCTTCCCTTCTATATATAACAATTCTTCCATTCTGACGGCTCCTTTTTTAACTTCTTCCAGCATATATATGAGCTAAAAAAATACTTATCTCTATTGAACATTGAACTCAGAATCGTATAATACAGTGAGACAAAATAATTAAATGATATAATGTTTTTGGATCATGAGAAGGAGTAGAAAATGTTTTTAAAAGATAAAACTAGCGGTGATCTGGTTGAGATCTTAACTCTAAAGGAATTGTTTGATCCTTGTCAAGCAGAGGTGTCGGGTCGTTTTCAACAAGGGGAAGAGGTGCAGGATCCGGAAAAATTGAAAAAAGCAGAATTACTCTTTCCTTCCGGTGAGATGATGCCAAAATGTTGGATAGATCCGCATTACAGGGATGGTTGATTTCCAGGCTAAGTACCGATTATTCCCGGAAAAAGAAGAGAGGGGATTTTGTATTTAGAGAGGACGCGTAATAAAAACAAGTCATGGATATTTAGCTCTTTACATGGAGACAATACTAATGGAAAAAATTAACTGCCGACCAAGGTGGGATTTTTTGATTCACATGTCTCTAGATGTTAAAATCCCTTTATCCTTAAAATCGTAATTCATTCATCACAAATTATAAATATGCTCATTCAGACTTAAATATAGATGTTTCTCATTTTGTAAACCCCAATCCTGGTTAAGATTTCTCTGGCACACTCTTCTACCGTATTACATTCCGTATCAACAACTATGTCAGTTTCTCCAGGCTCTTCAAAGGGAGAAGATATACCGGTAAAATCTTTTATCTCTCCCAGCTTTGCTTTCCTGTACATACCATTGGTATCACGTTCTTCACAGGTTTTCAGACTGCATTTAACATATATCAATTTAAAATTTCCAATAATATTTTTTACTTCATTTCGTAATTTATCGGTCGGAGATGCGAAACTGGCAATAACAAGGTTGCCATTATCATTAAACAATCTGGAAACATGGGAAGCTCTGCGTAAATTTTCTTCTCTATCTTTCAGCGAAAATCCTAAATCAGAGTTCAGTTTACCCCGAACATCCTCAGAATCCAGATACACAGTTTTAAAACCGCGATTGTCCAGCTCTTCTTTGAGTTTCTTTGAAAGAGTCGTTTTGCCGGAGTTTGGAAGGCCGGTCAGCCATAGGGTTGTGCGCATAAGAGCAATATATTCCGCAACTTCCGGCGGGACATTATTATCTTTACCGGCACGGACATTTGTTCCGGAAATTTTTCCGATATGTTCTGGCGGGTCAACTCTATTAACCGCATAGCCAACTTTTCTTCCAATGTTGATACTGGTGATATCAGGAATTACCGTAATTTTTACTTTATCACCATAAACTCTTCTGATCATTTCTGAACGCTGTTCCAGGGTGTAAGGGTTTTGTTCAGAAATTTCCGTGTCTCTTATTCCAACACAAACATTTTCTCCCTTGGATAATGCGTCATCAATTAAATGTTTATGACCATTATGAAACGGCTGCCATCTGCCAATAAATAAAGCATATCTTTTATGGTCATTGTACATAAACCCTACCTCATCTCTTCATTTCTGGAAATACATAACGAATGCATTAGTTGTTGAAATATTTTGTCTTATTGTATATTAAGGCATAGTAAAAATCACCACATATTATCTAAGTAATAACTTGCATGATTCAGTTTTAGAAGAATATTTTTACCAACGGTGTTGTTCTACTGATTCAATTTTACTTGTCTTCTATTTTTATTATCAACTTCCTACTGTCAACTTCCTACTGTCAACTATCCTTAACCACTTTGTCTGTGGTAGTCCTCGGCGCTTTTTGTCCGGGGAAGATCAGTATACAATTAACTCCTTAAATCATAAATCTTAGATTCTTTTCACTTCCTTCCTTTTCCCATATCAACTCGTAACTCGTTTTCCCTTGACTCCAATAATATATAACTTTATCATCGAATTCTATTCTAAGAACATAAAAATATACCCGGCATAGGCCATAGAATAAAAAGTGTTCAGAACCCTGATGTTCGTGTCAGGCTTTTAAATGAATGGGCATTTAAAACACTTCCCGGGAACGACGTATTAGAATATGCTTTAGAAGTAGAGAAGATAACAACATCCAGGAAGAATAATCTCATTCTCAACGTAGACGGGTGTGTGGGAGTAATATTCGTTGACATATTCAGATCAACGGGCATATACACCGATGAGGAGATTGATGATATCATAGACATAGGTACACTGAATGGCATATTTGTGCTTGGCAGGACTATAGGAATGATAGGACACTATCTTGACCAGAAGAGACTACATACAGGATTGTATAGACAACCATTTGACGAAGTGTTTTATATGCTACCTGATCATGAAGAGGTATTGAAACACAGAGAAGAAAAATAATAAATAAAAGGAATAAAAATATGTCAGAACAAGCACAACAACCGGATATTATTTACACTATTACAGATGAAGCGCCTGCATTGGCTACCGCTTCCTTTCTTCCTATCGTAAAATATTTTGCAAAATCTGCAGGAATTACTATAGGTACCAAGAATATTTCACTGGCTGGCCGAATTATTGCCAATTTTCCTGACAATCTGACTGCAGACCAGAGACAACCTGATGCTCTGGCTGAACTCGGTAAGCTTGTTAAGGAACCGACAGCAAATGTAATCAAACTGCCAAATATCAGCGCATCTATACCACAGATGAAAGCTGCTATCACTGAATTACAGGAGCATGGATACAGTATTCCGGATTATCCTGATGCTCCCCAGACAGAGGCAGAAAGAGATATCCAGGCAAGATATAAGAGGGTTTTGGGAAGTGCGGTAAACCCTGTTTTGAGAGATGGTAATTCAGATCGCAGGCCACCGGTGGCAGTAAAAGAATACGCCAGGAAGCATCCACATAAGATGGGTGAGTGGCATTCGGATTCTAAAACTCACGTAACCCATATGGATGATGGGGATTTTTTCTCCAACGAAAAGTCCGTCACTGTCTCAGGTCAGTCTGTGGGTAATGCCAGAATTGAGTTTGTTGGTGAAGATGGACGGGTCACGATCCTGAAAGAAAAATTATCCTTGCAGGAAGGCGAAGTTGTTGACGCAACGTTTATGAGCCGAAAGTCCTTGCGTAAGTTTCTTGCTGAGCAGATTGAGGATGCGAAGGAGAAGGGTGTATTATTCTCTCTACACCTGAAAGCCACGATGATGAAGGTTTCTGATCCGATTATTTTTGGTCAGGCAGTTGAAGTGTTTTTTGCAGATCTTTTTGATAAACATGCTGCTGTTTTTGA
This sequence comes from Candidatus Scalindua sp., assembly GCA_018670825.1. Classification (GTDB taxonomy): domain Bacteria; phylum Planctomycetota; class Brocadiia; order Brocadiales; family Scalinduaceae; genus Scalindua. The sequence goes on from JABHIW010000159.1 coordinate 53,167, forward strand.
AGAATTGGGTGTTAATCCTGACAATGGTTTGGGTGATGTATATGCCAGTATCCGGAGTTTGCCAGAAGCCCAAAGAGAGGGAATTGAAACAGATATACAGACATGCCTTGATGCACAAGCCGATCTTTACATGGTAAATTCTGGTAAGGGTATAACAAATTTACATGTTCCGAGTAATGTGATTATTGATGCCTCTCTGCCTCCAATCATTCGTGATGGTGGAAAAGCGTGGGGACCGGATGGAAAAGCGCATGATGTTAAAGCTGTTATTCCTGATGCCAGCTATGCTGGTATCTATGATGAAACAGTACAATTCTGTAGAGAAAATGGTGCGTTTGATCCTGCGATAATGGGCAGTGTTGCCAATGTTGGTCTTATGGCAGGAAAAGCCGAAGAATACGGTTCCCATGATCAAACCTTTAAAGTACCCGGAAATGGGAGTATCCGTGTTATTGATGCGGCGGGTGAAATACTGCACGAACATCGCGTTGAAGGTGGTGATATCTGGCGCATGTGCCAGGCCAAGGATGCACCGATTAAAAACTGGGTTGAACTGGCGGTTGAAAGAGTTAAAGCAACCGACTCACCAGCCGTTTTCTGGTTAGATAAAAACAGAGCTCATGATGCACAGCTTATTAAAAAGGTAAATCGTTACCTGGGCAGTCTTGATCCTGACGGTAATCTGAATATTCAAATTCTGTCCCCGGTTGAAGCCATATGCTTCACGCTGCGACGTGTGAAAGAGGGCTTGGATACGATTTCTATTACAGGAAATGTTTTGCGTGATTATCTGACAGACCTGTTTCCCATTCTTGAACTTAACACCAGCGCTAAAATGCTCTCAATCGTTGGCCTGTTAAACGGCGGTGGCTTGTTTGAAACAGGTGCGGGAGGCTCTGCGCCAAAACATGTTCAACAGTTTTTAGAAGAGGGACATTTACGATGGGATTCACTTGGCGAGTTTGCAGCTATTGCAGCGTCATTGCAACACTTCAGCGCCGCACATGAAAATGTAAAAGCGGGGATTGTAGCAAAAGCGTTGGATCAGGCAACAGCAAAGCTTCTGGTAAAAAACCAATCACCATCCAGTAGAGTGGGTGAGTTGGATAACAGGGGAAGCCAGTTCTATCTCACTCTATACTGGGCAGAAGCACTAGCCACGCAGGAAGAAAATTCAGAACTTCAGGAACACTTTATTCCGCTTGCAAAAACACTGGCCGCAGGGGAAGAACAGATTGTAAAAGAGTTGAATGGCGCACAGGGACAGGAAGTTGATCTGGGAGGTTATTACTACCCGGATCCTGCGAAAGTAGCAAGGGCCACGCGTCCAAGTTCCACATTAAATGCGGCATTAGGAGAAGATATTTCTTTATTAAAGTAAAGACTTAAGCCAAACAAAGAAACGGTCTGCCCATTGTTATCTTTTATTATCTCGATCTTTGTCAGTGCGTTCTTACTGTTTCAGGTTCAACCTATCATCGCAAGATATATACTTCCATGGTACGGAAGCACTCCGGCAGTCTGGACGACTTGTGTGCTGTTTTTTCAAGTGGGGTTACTGTTCTGGTATACTTATGCCCACTTGCTAACAAAGATAGCAAGATCTAAACACCAGGCGATGATCCATCTCAGCCTGCTTTTCCTTTCAATCCTGAGTCTGCCGATTACACCTGACGACAGCTGGAAGCCTGGTCTTTACAGCAATACTTACAGGAATATGCATCTTTGTGAGGAGGAATGGAAAGTCAAAGACACCCTTTCCCAGGAAGAGAGCGATTCTGTGGGTCGCAGCTGTTATCCTTCTTGCCTATGTTCTCGGTACTGACATCCTTAAAAACAGAAAAAATCCTTGACTATCCGGCGCAACTTCTATGGCATCCTCCGGGTTTTTGAGGAAGAAAAGAGGACCAAAGAGCACCGGTACTCTCTGTACCATGGCCATGTCGAGCATGGCAATCAGTATCTGAATTGCCCCGAGAGACCAACCACATATTACGGGTATGAAAGCGGTATTTGGATTGCCATTCGCGAACATTCTGAGCGTTCACAGGGCCTTCGCGTCGGTGTGGTCGGGTTGGGGGCAGGAGTTATAGCTGCTTACTCCAGACAGGTCGTAGCTTCGTTTTCTACGAGATCAATCCGCAGGTTGAGGCTATTGCCCGTAAGTATTTCAACTATCTTAAAAAATGCAAAGGAAAGGTTGATGTTGTTATTGGAGATGCCCGTATATCACTGGAAAGAGAGTTGCTAAATCAAGGACCGCTGAGGTACGATATTATGGCCCTGGATGCTTTTAGCGGGGATGCAATTCCCATTCATCTTTTGACCAGAGAAGCATTTGACCTGTATTGGAAGCATCTGAAGTCTGATGGTATACTGGCTATTCATATCTCAAACGCTTATCTTGATCTGAAACCGGTTGTCAATGCACTGGCCCGTGAAAGTGGAATGAGAACGATTTTGATTGAGGACGATGGAAACATTTTACAGAGGACGGTAACGATTGGCTTTTAGTAACAAGAAATAAGAACTTTTTACTCAAGGAGTCGGTCAGCAGTAAAATATCTCCTTGGGGACCAAATTCTAAGCAGGTGTTTTGGACAGACAATTATAGCAACCTTTTGTCCGTGCTTAAATAACGCTAAAGAGCTCTCTCTTCTCTCTATTTTTGTGTACGGATTTTCAATATGTTATCCCCTGAATTCTTACCTGCCCGCCAGTTTGTTGGGCGGGAATCCTAATCCTTGCTTCTGTTTCTCTGTTCACTATTCTTAATTATTTGCGTTCTCTGCGCACTCTGCGCTAAGATTTTTTTTTAGTGTCAATCTGTGAAAATCTGTGGCTAAAATTCTCTTTTTTTCCCCCTTGCGTTCTCTGCGACTTCGTGTGAACACATTCTTTTAATCGTAATCCCTACCTGTCCGCCAGTTTTTTGGGCGGGAATTCCTTAATTCTCAAATCCCTCCCTGTCCGCCAGTTTGTTAGGCGGGAATAGTTCTTCTCTCCGTTTCCCCTTGACTTCAATAATGCATAGCTTTAACATCCCATTTCCATATGAAAAGTAGTTGTAAAGTAATATAAACATGAATATCATAGTTTAAGTATGTCTACAAATTTATAAAATTGATTTGAGGTAAAAGAATGAATAATTTATATACTGCAGTAATTAAACAAGAAGATGATTGCTGGATTGGATGGATTGAAGAGATACCGGGAGTTAATTGCCAGGGAAAATCACGAGAAGAATTAATGGAAACTTTAAAAGTTACTCTAGAGGAAGCTTTAGAATTTAATCGGCAAGACGCAATTACGGCAGCAGGTTCTAACTACTATGAAGAACAAATAGCATTATGAAATGTAATGCATTAATAAAATACATGAAGTCAAATGGTTGTGAACTTGTTAGAGAAGGTGGACGGCATTCGTGGTGGATCAATCCTGGAATGAATAAACGATCAGCCGTTCCCAGACATACTGAAATTAAAGATAATCTGGTTAGGAAAATATGTAAAGACCTTGGGATAAAATCTATAAAATAAATATAGCAAACTCATTAAGGAGACTATTTTTTAGAAAAAGTTACTCTTCTTCTCCTGCTCTGTAAAAACTGAAGTTATTTCACCGGGGTCCTTCCTTTTCTCGCTTCTTGCTTCTATATTCTTTTTCTGTCACCTACTCGTCGCAACCTGTAACCCATGACTCCTAAATTATTTTATCGGTCTTTATCTGCGAAAATCTGTGTCCTATTAATTCCCTTCAATCGTAATTCTATTCTTCCATTTTCTGACTTCCCAACTGAGTCTGACCTTGAGAATACTCCGAGGGGCGCCTCGGGCAGCTTGATACTAAGAAACGACTGACACCCTCTTTTGTAAGTCCTTATTTTTAATCTTGCTTTTGGTTCCTATCCTCACGACTATAGCCTCTAGTTAGATGATTTGTTGATGGGTCAGGGCCTTGCTTCAAAACGCGGTTGCATATTCTGCTTTCAAGGTATGATCCTGGAATTCCTCAATATCAAGAGAAACATGCAGTCAAGGGGCGATTTGACCCCTTTGCTTTTGACCCCTTTGCTTTTTATTAAATGTATTAAAGCTGTAAACAATTTCTGTAATTTGATTTAGCTCATTATGATGACCTCAAAGGAGGAAGCATACGATGAATATTGATCAATCTTTATTACTGACTTTATTAGGTGTCTTTATAACCATCATGATTCCAGTGGTTATAGGTACATGGAAGATCTATAGTCGATTGAATACAATGGCTTCAGAATCTGATGCAAAAAAAATTCATGATCTTATAAGCACAGAGGGATTCAAACAGATGTTGGTGTTTTTTGTCCGCACCGATCCGGATGAAATAGTTGAAGAAATGCGAAGCCTTGGCAAACTTAGCAAATACCTTGATGAGCAGAGAAGAAGTGCAGACATAATTTCGAATATTTTTAAGACAACATTTATTAATGAACCAATTGCAAGGATTCACGCGCACATAGAAGCCAATGAAAAATTACGTAGTCGATTTAATATAAATAGAGAGTCAAAAATATCTATTAAAGAGCATTTTACGCATCTCCAGGTAGTACAAGAGGTGCTAAATAAAGATGATTCAATATTTATTGAATCAGGTTCGACGTTAGCGTTAATTATCTTTCCGTTGATTAATAGCATTAAGGAAATACGTTCGGACTACAAAAATAGACCTCTCAAAATATGCACAAACAACATTATCATATATATATTCCTTTTGTTCCAGGAGTACATTCAACCTGTATTGCTGCCAAGAATGTCCACTAACAGTTATGGCGCTACTTTTGGCGATCCGCATAAAGCAAATTATTGTGATACTGGGGCAGTAAAAGAGTTCCTAGAAACCAATAATGTTACAACACTTTTTACTGCTGCCTCTGTCTTGGATATAACGTATGGTCCACATGTTAGCTCTAACGCAAACCACGATATTAAAAGGATTTTTAATGAATATTCTGTTAAGGAAAAGCACAAGAATATTCTAATTATTTGCGGAGAAAATGTTAATAACCAAGTTGAATAAAAAGGTGAGCTTGATGAGAATTGTCAGTTAATATTCAAATCAAGTGAGGGAGGTGAAAAAGGAAAAGCCTTGCAGAAAGAAGAACTTGAAGAAGTGAAATTGAGTTGGACAGACTTTTTACATCGCCCAAACAACTATATTCTAATTGGCTCAGCTAATCATGCAGAGACAACTGGTATTGTTGCTGAATGTAAGGAGAAGCATTCTTGGCTGAATCATCTTAAATTTCCATTTGATGATGGCTTCATCGATCTTTTACATACAGATTCAAATGATATACATAATTGATCGAAAATGACAGAGGTCAAATCTTTACAGGCTGTCCGAGAATAGGTCTTTTGGCTAATTTCCGAGTTATAAGTCCTTTAATATCAATGCCAAATTTTTCTGATTTTGTATTCTCGGACAGCCTGTTTGATATTGACAAATGATTTAATCAGGACTTAGCAATGTGTTACTACAAAATAATACTTGTCGGTTGCAAGCATTTTAGTTAAACTCACCCCCTCCAATTCTTCTAACAATCTTCTAACAAGACATCAGAAAACACCAGAAAACAGCAAATAAGACCTTACTATCGAATAGCCCTAAAGCCATTAAAAATAAAGCCTTACTTATTTCTGTTTATTATAGGTTTTACCCCTAAAACGGCTCATAATACGGAAGTCACAGGTTCAAATCCTGTCCAAAAAACCCTGTAATTTCAGGTGTTGTAAGCACAGAGATCGGGGTCACACCTTGACAGGCTGTCCGAGAATGTACCTTATCACGGTAAATTATAAAGAAATATTTCCAAATTATTCAGGAGTAATTGAGATTATATTCTTTCATGTTACAATACACATCAATGAGTCATTCGACACCCAAGCACGTTAAGCAATTAAGACTTTTCCCAGATTTAGAAGAACACACAATTCGTCCATCTATACCAATTATAGTATTGCCAGAGAACAAACAATCGAAGAGGATCAATCATATGACAAAATTTAAATCGTTGCATGAATCACAAAAACCTCTCATGCATTTAACTCCGGAATCGTACTTAGAATACATAGGAGGGTTAATTCCCCATGACCATCTTTGTCGGATGGTAAAAGAGGTAGTGTTTTCTTTAGATACGGAACTAATAGAATCCAAATATTCCTATTTAGGTCAAAACAGCTATCATCCGAAATTACTTTTGAGTATATTGTTTTACGGATACGCCAGTGGAGTACGAAGCGGCAGGCAGTTATCAGAGAAGTGTATAAGTGATCATATGTACATACATTTAATGCAATGCTACAGGCCAGACTACAGAACAATTTGTGATTTTCGTAAGAATAATATCAAGGAGATTGAGAAGTATTTTGTAGACATAGTACGGATATTTAGTGAATTAGGTTATAGAAACGTAGGGAAGATATACCTTGATGGAACGAAGATCAAAGGTAACGCATCGTCTAAGAGGACAAAGAATAGTGCAGACTTTGAGAAATGGTTAGAGAGAGTCGAAGAAGAGATAAAGAACATGTTAAAGGAAGCAGAGGCAATAGACAGCCAGGAAGATGAGAGTTGCAGGCTATCCTCTGATCAAGAAGAATTGCGGAAGAAATTGAGTAATCGTAAATACGTGAAGAGTAAGATCCATGAGGCATTGGAGATACTAAAGGATGAGCGACGAAAGAAGGTCAATCTGACAGATCAAGACGCTAATTATATGAAGTCTGGAGGTAGCAAAGACATTCGCCCTGGATATAACTGTCAGGCGTCGGTAACGGAAGATGGGGTCATTGTGGCAGCCAATACGGTGACAGAGGCAAACGACCATGATCAGTTAGAACCGATGATTGAACAAACAGAGTTAAACACGGGTAAGAAAGTAGACGAAGCGACGGCAGATAGTGGATATGGTAGTTATGCAAGCTATGAGTATCTTGAGGAGAGAGGGACTGACGGATTTGTGCCGGATAAATATTTTCACCAATACAAATCAGGAGAATACAATACGGAAGAGAATCGATATCATTATAGTAATTTTAAATACGATACCTCAAACGATAGTTATATTTGTCCTGAAGGGAAACGACTAGCATATTGGAAGACCCGAAAGAATAAGGCGAAAAGTCGTCAATGGAATCATAAGGTATACAAAGGGACAGAATGTACAAGTTGTGCAAAACGATCGTTGTGTACAAAGGCGAAGGTACGTGAATTATTACTAGATATCC
>JABHIW010000154.1 GCA_018670825.1 Candidatus Scalindua sp.
CTTTATCGCTCACAACACTCTTGCTACCTTTATCACTCACAATACTCTTGCTACCTTTATCACTCACAATACTCTTGCTACCTTTATCACTCACAATACTCTTGCTACCCTTATCGCTCACAACACTCTTGCTACCCTTATCGCTCACAACACTCTTGCTACCCTTATCACTCGCAATACTCTTGCTACCTTTACCTCTCGCGCTGCTCTTGCTGCTCTCACTATCCTTTTCATTCTTTCCATGTTTTTCTTCTTCTTGTAAGTTATCGAGTCTATCAAGAGCCTTCTGGCTTTCTTCCATATCCGGATTGAACCTGATCGACTTTTCAAGGTAATCTTTTGCTTTCACAAAATCCTTCTTTCTAAGCGAGAAAATGCCAAGATTATGAAGTGCCCACGCCATATCCTCATCAGGAAGTCCCAGGTTAACAGCCTTGTATAACAGATCTGCGCCCTCATTATAATTCTTTTTGCGTAGCTCAACTGTCCCGAGGACGAAATATGCCTGCCCAAAATCAGGATCCTTTTGCCTCAGATCATCCGCAATTTTATAAGCTTCATCATCCCTACCTTCTTCACAAAGGCTCTTAGCCTGTGCAATTGCCTGTGTCTTATGTAAATAATCATTTATCAACTTGAGGGCCTTTCTGCTCTTCTCCATACCAGAATTGAACTCAATCGCCTTCTCCAGATGTACTCTTGCCTCATCATAATTCTTTTTTCGAATAGATGAGATCCCAAGATTATGCAATGCCCAAGACATATCTTTATCCGGCATCGAAAGCGAAACCGCTCTGCCTAATAGATCTTCCCCCTTAGTATAATTCTTTTTACGTAGCTCAATCGTCCCGAGAACGAAATATGCCTGCCCAAAATCAGGATCCTTTTGCCTCAGATCATCCGCAATTTTATAAGCTTCATCATACTTACCTTCATCGCACAGATCCTTGGCCTGCGTTATTAAGTCACTATAACCAGTCTCAGAAATAACCTGAGCGACAGCTTCTTCTTGTTTATCTGTAGCCGGTTCCAGGGAAGGAACATCCTGGCCCTCATCCCGAGTTTCTAACTGCTCCTCCCTGATTTGTTCCGGTTCTATAACTTTGGGCCTATCAAACTGAAGTTCTAACTGCTCATCCCTAACCTGCTTCTGGACTTTAGCTTTTGGACTACCAATCTGAGATTCTAACTGTTGTATGATTTTGTCTTTTCCTGACAGGTTTTTTTGATACTCATCGATTCTGGTAAGTAGCTTATTATTACCACTGACAAGTTCATCAATTTGGTAGGCTTTTTCGCTTACACTATAATGAAGGTGTTTGTCGTCAAACCTGTTTCTGATATTCTGTCCAAAAAAAATCAGAAATGTTCCTGCGGCAATTAAGGCAATACCTGACATCGTAATCCAATGCATAGTTATCTCATAAATACATTTTCTAATAAATATAATAGGACCATCACTTAAAAAATATCCTGTAATTATGTTTATTCAAAGGGATGAAGGTGAATGGATTATTATTCAATATATTATTTCCAAAAAGGTTTTAATATACTTAACGCTACCGGAATCTCATCTTAACGGTGCTTGCTGACCAATTCAAGCTATTTTTGAAGATTTATACCCGCATTTAAGAGTGCAACTTAATGGCAAAGACCAGACCACAGCAATAATGAATAATCTTTCCATATTTTCACGGTAAATCGTCAAGAAACTTGAGCGCTTTCTTGCTTTCCTCCATATCCGGATTAAACTCCATCGCTTTCTCAAGAAATCCTTTCGCCTTCTTAAAATCCTGTTTTTGAAGCAATGAATAACCTAGATTGTGATAGGCCCACGCCATGTCATCATCTGGCAGCCCTAGCTGAATCGCACGATTTAAAAGCGCTTGCCCCTTTACATAGTTTTCTTTATACATCTCAATAGTCCCAAGCATGAAATATGCCTGCCCAAAGTCCGGATGCTTTTGTCTTAGACTTTCCATAATTTTATAGGCATCATCATCCTTACCTTCAACACAAAGACTCTTCGCCCGTAAGATTATGTCATGTAAATTTTCTTCAGGGACAATATGTATGCCTGCTTTTATTTGTTTATCTGCATGTTGTTCTGATGTAACAACATCCGGCTTATCAACGGGAACATCTACTTGCTCATCTGCAGGCTGCTTAGCGGCAATCACATTAAGTTTGTTAACGTGGTCTTTTAACCGTTGTATGGTTTCGCTCTTTTCCAACAGTTTTTTTTGATATTCATCAATCCTTACAAGTAACTCACTTTTGCTTTTTACGAGTTTATCAACTTGAGAAGACTTTCCACCTATGCTTTGGTGAAGATATTTATCATCAAATCTGTTGCTTGTACTCTTACCGACATAGGTCAAAAGCGTTCCCACTGCTATTAAGGCTACGCCAGATATCGTGATCCAATGCACAATTATCTTACGAATATATTTCTTTAACATGGTCCTTTTAACATAAATATAAAAAACTATTTAATTCTAAAATCATGAAATTGTATATTGTGTAGCTACGGCTACTGGCCCGACATATTGGAGGGGGTTCAGGCGGGCATAAATTGCTCAATTTAGATAAAGGAATTTAATAAAATCCATCTCTGTTGGATGCTTACCTTAACGTCACTTAAAGGCCAATTCAAGTATAATTTTGCACGAATATTACTACTAACCTTATTTATATCAGCAAGTCCCCAATAAGTTGAGGAAACTGCCGTTTATCCCACCTTCCCACCAGGGCAACCTACTTAAACGGATGTAAGGAGGAGAAATGGGATAGTAAAAAAATAAAGATCGTCCTCTGCTTATTGAGAACTTACTATATTTCTTCTATATTCTGGATATAATAAAATAAATTTTCTCTTTAGTTTCCTCAAAATCATGAAAGAGCTACAGGATATAACCAAATGGCTTCCTACTACAAAAAAGGAAGTGGAAGTGCGTGGCTGGAGTGAGCTTGATGTTATTCTTATTTCCGGAGACGCATATGTTGACCATCCGTCATTTGGACCTGCCGTTATTGGCAGGATTATCGAAAGCGAAGGATACCGGGTCGCTATTATACCGCAACCAAACTGGAAGGATGACTTGCGTGATTTTAAAAAACTTGGCAGGCCCAGATTTTTCTTTGGAGTAACCGCGGGCTGCATGGACTCCATGGTAAACCATTACACCGCAAATAAAAGGCTTCGTTCTACAGATGCCTATACTCCCGGGGGAGAATCCGGCTTTCGTCCGGATTCTGCAGTTAACATATATTCAAAGATCTTAAAATCCATTTATCCTGATATTCCTATTATTATTGGAGGCATCGAAGCTTCTTTAAGAAGAGTCACACACTATGACTACTGGTCGGATAAACTGGCACCTTCTATTCTCGAAACAAGCGGCGCTGATTTACTGGTTTATGGAATGGGAGAACAACCGCTGAAAGAGATCCTCAAACTTCTGGAAAAAGGGGTCCCCTTCCATCAACTGACTATGGTAAAGCAAACAGCTTATATTCGGGACCAAAGCAAAGGAGTTCCAAAAAACAAGAGCTGGAAAGATATTACAATTAACTCACATCAGAATTGTATGGAAGACAAGAAAGCCTTTGCTGCAAATTTCAAACATGTAGAACAGGAATCAAATAAAGTTGTTGCGAACAGGATTATTCAGAATATTGCAGAAAACACACTGATTATTAATCCTCCTTTTCAAACAATGACCGAAAAAGAGATAGATACGTCCTTTGATTTGCCCTATACAAGACTCCCTCATCCTAAATATAAAAAACGCGGAACTATACCCGCCCACGAGATGATAAAGTTCTCGATAAATATGCACCGTGGATGCTTTGGAGGATGCAGTTTTTGCACTATTTCAGCACATCAGGGAAAGTTCATTGCAAGCCGTTCACAAAAATCTATTTTGAATGAAGTTGATCAGGTAGTTGATATGCCCGGTTTCAAAGGCTATATTTCTGACCTCGGAGGCCCATCTGCCAATATGTACAAAATAAAGGGCGTGGTACAGGAAACATGTGACAAATGTATCGCTCCTTCATGCATCCATCCTGTCGTCTGTAATAACCTGGACACAAGCCATTCCCAAATAACGGAAATCTATCGTAAAGTAGACGAGCATCCAAAAGTAAAGAAAGCATTTATCGGAAGTGGAATCCGGCATGATCTATTGACAAAAAGCTATAACAAAAAGGCAAATACATCTATCAACGATTACATGGTACAGCTTTTAACCCGCCATGTTTCCGGAAGGCTGAAAGTAGCGCCGGAGCATACATCTGCCGATACCTTGAAAATCATGAGAAAACCATCATTTGATCATTTTAAAGAATTTAAAAAACAGTTTGATGACATTGACAGAAAGTTAGGACTTAATCAGCAACTTGTCCCCTACTTTATATCCAGCCATCCCGGTTGCAAAGAAGAAGATATGGTAAACCTCGCAATAGAAACCAAAGAGCTTGGTTTTAAATTAGAGCACGTACAGGATTTTACTCCCACCCCGATGACAGTAGCTACCGTTATGTATTATTCCGGTTACCATCCTTATACTTTAAAACAATACTACACACCAAAATCAAAGCAGGAAAAGAACAGCCAGCATAGATTCTTTTTCTGGTACAAGAAAGAGAATCGGGATTGGATAAGGAAGAGACTCAATGATATCAAAAGGCCGGACCTGCTAAAAAGGCTTCTCGGCTCCGACCAAAAGAAATTAAACCAACAAGTAAAATCTGGCAATAAAACAAGAACGAAATCGTCAGAGAGTTTTCAAAGAGGAAAAAACAAGGAAGGAAGGATTAATAATACGGGAACAAAACGAAAGAGACATTAGTTCTATAAGAAAGAAATATCATTCTTTTGAAAGGTAAAATGTTAAATGCCGTTAAATGAATTGGTTTTGCAGAAAAAAGCAATACTATCGCTTCTCCCCGGTTTATGCATTTAGCCTCATATCATGATTTTGCACATGCTTCAATAATTCCATTTTAGTAGTTAAACTAATCTCGCACATATTCAATTTATTATTTGTGTATTGATTGTACAGTTCGTTTAGTTTCTCCAGCAATTCTTTATGAGAGTCCCGATGATCAGAATCAAAATTTCTATTATTTGCTTGTCCCCATTTCTCTTCGAAATCAAAATGATGAGCAAGAGCATTTCTTATGATTTCAAACTTTCTTTCACTTACCTCTTTTTCTGACCCTTCTTTCGCAAGTTCCGTAAGCATAAAAGCAATGTTGGCGTGCTGAATATCAATTTCCAAAATTCCTGTTTTATACGATGAATACCTCATTTTCTAATGTCTGAATATGTTATTTGATAATTCGCCTATAAAAGAAATTTACATGAGAATAGGTAAGCCTATTTTTGGTTTCTTACAATTAATCAAATGCAATCGGCAATTTTGCGATGTAAAAATTGTTTTCAAGAAATGGATGTTTATGTATTTCCGTACCTGTAAAGGAAAACGGATAAAGGGGTTGTCAATAGAGGTTGCCATCCGTAAATAGTGTATCAAGCAAGCTGGTTTTTGTTATTGGGAAAATATTATAGAACGGTTTGATACCGGAAATAAATATGGAGTGTCCACCCAAGGGCTGTTTAAATATCCCTTGGGTCAATAAAATACTTCAGGCATTAATAACCCCTAATGCCAAATAGCAAGCTACAATGTCGCCATACAACAACTCATTTTAAAAGAAGCAACAACCTTAATGATCACCAACAGTAGACTTAAATACAAAATTGCTGCTTCAAATAACCGTATTCAATAAAAAATTAATCCACTAAACTTAATGTCTTGATGTTCTTATTGTCAAAATCATTCAAGACATCTGCTGAACATTTATCGGTAAGTAACAACAAACATTCATGATCACCCTTGAACAGATCCAGGCTTTGAACATTGTAGTTCAGTATTTTTTCATCGGTGATTTTTGAATTCTCAAGAAAAAACCCAAGAAAGTTCCAACTCATTTTTGACACCACCATGTACGTAATCTCTGAATGCTCACACGCACCATAAATGGCTAAACTGACTTCTTTACCCTTAGTCGCCTTTACAATCCTGGCTTCTATGTCTTTTCTAACCTCTTTATAATAGTGAATATTTCGATCAAAGAACTTATATGCCAAATGGGTCTTTTCCCTCAATCCTTCCGGAGTGATATGATACGAAATACGCCTTGGGTTCTCGCCTTCTTTCATAACAAACCCCTTTTGGATTAAGCGCTTCAGGGCAAAATTCACCGATGCCACATTAAGATCCATCTGAGAAGAAAGTTTTCTTTGAGAGACTGATGAGTCTGCCTCTACAGTCTTAAGTATTTGGAAATCATTGTGTTCTTTTTTCATGATAATCTCTCCCCACTACACACCCCAAAAACCTTGCCAACAACAATACAATATTTGCTGCATTTCTGAAGCTAGTAATTGTCTTTTGTTATTTAAACTCTTTAATCAACTATGTCCTAACTACAATTTTCATTATTATCCAGGAACTATTTTCCCAAACAAACTAAACGAAATTTCCCGATTATACCTTTTCCTACTGTCATATTCAAGAAACATTACACTCAAGCAACACCAACATAATGTAGCAATATTTATGCCTAATGCTAGATATAGAGGCAAACACATTATCTACCACTGCTTATCTATGTAATAAGCAGTGGTAGTGTAACTAATTACAACAATAATACAAATTTCTTGAGCACGTGTTTTTGTGAAAGAATAAAAAATGAAAACCATTGATAAGTGTGCCATGGCACATATTTGTACCGTCACACAAGTGTGCCATGGCACACCTAGAGGCTTTATCAGCGTTTCCACCGGTTCATTATGATACTCGCTACCCGGCCTGCTTTGTTCTTGACCACTAACCCCTTTACCAAGTCAGGCTTTGCGTGGTAATGCATGCGGACAGTGCTTTTTAGATCGTAATTCTGAATTCACAAAAACTTATTACTTGTCATAAATCTCGTTTGACCCTTTCTTATTGGGAGTAGCAGGATCCTCAACCAACTCGTAGAGACCCATTCCTTCAGTACGAAGCTTACCCATTTCCACGAGTTTGTCCCACACCTCCTGAGGAAAATTATTCGGCGGTCGAATTGCGACAATACCAGACTTTCGGCCGCCACTGAGAGCACTGCTGCCCAGTGTTGACTCCGCGTCAAGCCGCGTCAATTTAAGGCGCTTCCTGAAAGTCTTATACGCCTTTTTCAGGTAAGCCGGATCCATGTTGTCCTCGGGTATATCGTTACTCATAGTATTTCTCCTACTTAAAGATTGATTAACTCTTACATTTTTTTACCTTATAGCCTCTGGATTTTAATAGGCTGATAACACTGCCTTCACCAACCAGATGACCAACACCAACGATTACAAGGGTTCTCTCGCCAGAGCCTATCAAAGTTTCCAGATGAGGAACCCAGTCCCTGTTCCGGTCCGTTAAAAGTCTTTTATATAATTGTGGAAATTCCTTACGCATATTGTCTGATAAATATTCATCTATCCCCACCTCATCCCCGGCCTTCCAGGATTTGATCAGGCCTTCCATTATTACCGGTACCTCCCCTACTTCCTCAATAAAACTTTCGACGATTGAATCATCAAACTCTTCCTCAAAAGAAGAAACTAATTCGATATGCTTGTAAACGTCTTCCAGTCCTCCGGTTTGCTTACCATCCTTCTTCGCCTTATTACTGAAATACATATCTAATCCATCTGCGGAAGATATTCCGTTCTTTTCCAGTTCAAGGACCAGTAAAATCATGGTAACCATCCATGGTTTAAAGCTCTGAAACAGATCAATGGACATGGACCTGTCCCTACAATACTCAGTTAAAGAATCGTACGCCTTTTTTGATAACTTTTTCTCCAGAGTATTACCTCCGGTATACATCCCTTTGCTAACCAGCAGAAGCTGAATGTCAGGACTCATAAGAGCTTCAATATCCGTTTCAAAAATAACCTGATCAACATCATCATAAGCTGATTCAAACTCATCCGGAAGAGGATAGTCAGACTTTCTCAAGACATGGCAGGAACCCGCCAGATAAAAACTGCCGTTATCTGTATCTAATTTCCAGACACTCGATTCTGCATATACTGCGGTAGATAACAATACTATCGTTATGAAGGCAATTATGAGCCTTTTCATGATTAATTTTATCTCCTGCCCAAATAATGTCATTCCCAACTTGTCGCCTAAGGCACCCCTTGGCGTAGCTTGTAGATCCGACTCAGTCGGGATTGGGAATCTATATGACAACTTCCAAAACCACATTTCTATAGACAACCATGAACTTATTTTCTATCCGCTATTTTCTAACCACTTGTATTATTTACTCGTGAAATTTGGGTATACCGCAAGCGCAATATGGAACACTTTGTAATATTACTCATGCAATTCTTGGCATAATTAAATTGTAGCTTTTGTATTCTTATGCGTCAATTAAATTGGTTGGTGCCCCTGAATTTCGAAGAAGAATTTTTAGATACTTTTCTGACAAGAGTACAGAGGCTAGAAAAAAATCCTGCGAAGAGATAAAAAAGCACTTAAACCTGCAAGCCTAGTTACTGATTATCGGAATCACCTTCGTCAATAGTTTTCAATTCAATCAAGTCCACGATAGTCCCCCACATATGAAAATGAGCAACATTTCTTTGCCTTGCTTTTCCCTCAACGCGTATACCCTCTGTCTGAAATTGCTTTGGCAATACAAGCGGATCATAGTGCTTTCCATCATCACTGACAATGCCCCAGAATCCACCCTCGAAGTTTTTATACACCACTCTGCCACTGAAGGAAATAATATCCTCTGTATCTTTAATTTTGCTATTATCAGGTAGGTGGTAGTCAGACTGTACTTTACAACTAAATGGTAAAAATGAAAAAATCAACAAGAGAAGTATTAACCGTATTTTCATTATCAATGTTTACTCATCGAGCTCAGGCATCTCAATCAGTTTTTCAAGACAGGCTCATAGCTGATTACCCACCTAATTAATTACCATGTTTTAAGGTATCAAATGCCTTCTTGAAAATATTTTTTGGCGTGTTTGAGCCCAGGTATCTGGCTATGACCATCGCACGCTCATTAGCATCAGTCAAACCCCGCAGTCGGGCATATTTGTCCAAATGAGTGGCAATATCATTAGGAGCTATGCCGGTCTTTCCCATGAGCGTCTTGACGGGAATATTTCCATCAAATGCAGCTGCTACTATTGCCTCATCATTGCTGAGTTGCCAGCTGTTCACCTTACTGTTTGCATTTGAATCAGCTGTCTTTTGGTTCATCCCCATCTTGCGGAGCCGATCAGACACAAGATTCACCCGAGCCTGTGTCTCCTTTAGCGTTGATACTGAGCTATTTGGCATTGCTTCTGTCTTAGTGCCTTTAGATGCATTTTTACCAAGAGGCTCCATATCCCAGGTTTTGGCTTGGGAAGTATTGTTACTGCCAGATTTAATAGGTTTATTTGAACCTGGAGTATAAGTAACTGTTGATTCGGGATCTATATCCATCTTGGGATTATTTAACGTTGGCTCCTTTATTGTTGATGCTGAACCAGTTTCAAACTCCCCGGTTTTCCATCCAGTCGGCTTCTGACCTTGTGGAGTTGGCGTTGATAGACTGTCTGAAATTCGCTCTGTCTTGGTGCTCCTGAATGTCTCCTTTGTATTTAGCTGAGTAGGTTTTCCCGGCAGTTTGGATGAATTAATATCCAGGGTTTCATGTCCTGTTGAAAGTTTCTCTTTTACCGTTGACGGTAGGCTATCCGGAATGCGTTCTGTCTTCACACTCCTGAATGAATCAGCTCCAAACTCCTGAGTCTCCCAACTAGCTCCCTTGGATTTACTGCCAGGTGTCACCGTTGAAAACTCCTGCGTTTCCCAAGGCTGTGCCTGTGATTTCTTACCGGGTTGCAGCTTCGAACCCGGTACAGAGGTAACCGTTGATTCTGGGTCTAAACCGGTCTGGGGATTCTTGAACGAAGGCTCCTTTACCGTTGGCGGCAGACTATCCGGAATTCGTTCTGTCTTAGCGCTCCTGAATGAATCAGCTCCAAACTCCTGAGTCTCCCAACCAGCTCCCTTAGATTTACTGCCAGGTGTCACCTTTGAAAACTCCTGCGTTTCCCAAGGCTGTGCCTGTGATTTCTTACCGGATTGCAGCTTCGAACCCGATACATAGGTAACCGTTGATTCTGAGTCTAAACCGGCCTGGGAATTCTTGAGCCAAGGCTCCTTTACCGTTGGCGGCAGGCTATCCGGAATTCGTTCTGTCTTCGCGCTCCTGAATGTATCAGCTCCAAACTCCTGAGTCTCCCAACCAGCTCCCTTAGATTTACTGCCAGGTGTCACCTTTGAAAACTCCTGCGTTTCCCAAGGCTGTGCCTGCGATTTCTTACCGGGTTGCAGCTTCGAACCCGGTACATAGGTAACCGTTGATTCTGGGTCTAAACCGGTCTGGGGATTCTTGAGCGAAGGCTCTTTTACCGTTGGCGGCAGGCTATCCGGAATGCGTTCTGTCTTGGTGCCTGTAGATGTATTCTTGCCAGTAAACTCCCTGTTCCATCCTGTTAACGTTGGTTCTTTTGCGGTAGGCATTCCCTTACCTGCCACTTTCCCTGTTGGTGCAATAACATCGCTTCCAAGATCCGTATTGTTTATGGCCGAGGATGTTTTAGGTGGTTTTATGGATGACTTTATTTTACCCGCTAATCTTCCAACATTTTTGGGAACTGAAATAAGTCCTAGCCCAGAAGTAGCTCCACCCATGACAAGAGCTGTCTCTTTTGAATCGATCTCCTTCTGGATTTTTTTCAGCCTCTCCGGACCTAATATTTCAACTGCACCCTCTGCAAATGTTCGATCATTTTTTAGTTTCTCATAGTCATCGTAAGTGTTTACAAGATCAACGATACTGGCCGCATTTAAAGCGTCCAAAGCAAGAACGGTACCTAAACTGTGTTGAACATATTTTCCTGTAAGGTTGGCAAAGCCAAACTTATTTGCATTGAGCAAAATAGAACCCGACATAACAATAGCAGTAGAAGCGGTGAGTAGGACTGTCGTATCTAAATCTGAATATATTTTCTGGGCCTTAACGGCTTCCCCAAGAACATAGAGGCTCTTCACATGTCTTTGTGCTACCAAGTCTGGGACTACGGTAGGAATACGAGGTTCATCGCCCAAAGGTGGGCGGACAAGTTTGGGCATAACCATATCAACAATCGGTTTTATATTCGTCCCAACCAAGCGAAACAACTCGTCAATATTGCAATCATCTGCGGAGATAGACCGTGCTGCAGCTACTTTTGCACCTTTACGCAGTTTGACCTCTGCTTCAATTATAGCTTGCCTGGCAAAACGTTTGAACTCCTCTTCGTCATCAAAATCTGCACTCCCGGTAAAAAGTGCAATTTGCAATGGTACCGTTTCAGCAGTAACGACATGAATATCTTTAGAAATGGATTTCAATGCTTTTCGACTTTTATACACTTTTGCCCGTTCTACTCCAATGGCAAGTAGTGGATGGTCCTTTTTATCTTTTGCCATCTGGAGCATGGTTTCTGTCCACCCTTCCTTTAAATAGGAAGGTTTTGTTTTTTCCAGACGCTGTCGGTTCAAAGATAAAACTCTCTTTAACTCATCATTTAAAATAAGCATGGCCGCGTTATCTTCCACTGTTACTTTAATGACACGACTCTTACCAAAATCCGCAACGTTAGGTATATAGCGATTTTTAATAACATAGCTCTCCGGATACTTTCCCTTACATTCCTTTGCTCTCTTCAGAGCACTTAGCCAAGGCCAGGATCGCAGTTTTTTTACATTGGCACGGGCAACTTTTATTTTACCTTTTTTCTTTTTAGCAGTTTTTATAAGCATTTTTTCCAAATCATGAACAGCCGCAACAGTGAGAACAGAACTGTCCTGCGCCGGTACAATATGTTTAACATCAGTAGCAACTCCATTTTTGCCACGAGGTAATAATGCTGACTTTTCAGGAAGGTCATCGGGTTGCCATAACAGGATCGGTTCTGACCTCATTATATTTCGGTTACTCTGTACTTTCCGCAGTAAGAACTTGATCGGTTTACCATCTCTCTTTTTTTTAGGAATGATACTGTATGATATTTGACCGACAAATATGTCATGCGAGAATTCAGCTTCCACATAGAATATCTCTCCCTGGTACAGTCGTTTTACAGGAAGAAATTTGCCTTTCTCAAAATTACGAACAAAACGTAAATCTTTCGGATCAACTTTGGGAAGCCCCATATCCCAGAGGCCATTAACACCATTTAACGTCACGGGTTTTGGTTCCATGGTAAGCCCGTCTTTGGTCAACTTGACTTCCGCTTTCAACCATGTCTGGTCCCTGGGATCAGTTCGGTATCGTCCAGTGAAAGTGACTTTAGGGTCTTTAAACTTGATTGCTACTTTCTGCTTGGGTTGGACCGGAAGATTCTCTCCTTTGAACAGCACCCATACATTTGTTTCACGACCCTTCTCAAACGGCTTAAAAGCATATGAAGTAGTGACCGTTTCCAGAGTAAATGGAAGACGGGACCAGCTTTCCTTGCCTTTTATGTAAGGAAATTCACTTGTTCCAGCCCGATTGTTTGGTATTTGTGATTCCGGGCCAGAATAGACCCAGCTTCCGGTTAAGGAGTTCATCCCTTTTTTCGAATCCACTTTGAACTCAAGGGTTAATGGGTGCCCATCCACTATCTCCGCTGTTTTTTTAGCTTTCAGGGAGACAACACCCTCTTTTTCCGGAGTATCATCAATTCGAATGGTTAGCTTGCTTTTTGGGGCGATGGTGAGCCGCTTTGCGTTCTGTATGTCTTTGGACATAAGGTGGCTCCCGGTACCATCGTCACCACTGGGCGGGGACATGCCTCTCAGTTCAATTTTAACAGTCTCAGGAGGGCCTTTGATCTCAGGAAAGACCCGGACTAACCATGATTTCAAGTAGTAGGATTTCCCGCTTTTAGGATGTTTAAGAATAACAGACACCCCGTCGTGCCCGCCTGTAACTGTTGCCGTACCGGAAACAGTACCGAGCTTTTTATCCTCATAAGCGACTTTCCACTTCCCGTACATCCAGTCATATACCGTTCCATCAAATTTAACCTTCTCTTGAAGACTATCATATTTTTCGAACTCATGAATAAGTTTGTACCCCTTATTATCTTTGACCTTCTCAGGAGATGTCTGGGCAGCCCGGCAAACCCCCATCATTAAAAAGAGAAGGAAGCTGCTAAGCCAAAAGACAAATATAGATTTTTCTATTATTTTTCGATTCATAACTAATCAGCTCACTGGTTTGATTTCTTTTCTGCTTCCTGTACAGGCGTGATAACATAAGGACCATTTCTATACAAAGAACTATCTTCTTTATTACGCCGTAACTTCACCTTAATTTCATTTTCTCCCCACGACATAGCGATGACCTTTTCTTCACCCTTCGGTCTAAAGCTGAAACGGGCCTCCACCCAAAACGGTTCGCCACGCGGTATTTGAATAACTCTTTCGAATCCATTACCGCGTCGTATTACATAGTCGAGAGAAACTTTTCTGTCAGTACTGCCTGGTGGAACTAAATGAATATTTAACTTATAGCTATAACTTGAGCCGTAACCACGATCAACATATATCCAATAACTCCCGGCTTCTTTCACGCTGTGCTCAAGTTCCTTAGTATTTTCGCTCCCTGGATTTTGGAATTCCCTTAAAACCTTGTAAGTTTGCATGACAGACACAATCTCAACATCTTCATCACCCTTCTTATTGTTGCCGTCTATCGGTATAATTTGTTTCAATGAAATCCGTACATCACCCCGTTTGTGCTGTCCAATCTTGTCCGGAGTTTCTGACTCGTGAAAGCGAAAACCTTGATAGCCTACAACCGATGAAATTGTTACCCGAATTATTGTTCCAACATCGAGGTTATCCAGCATATATGCATCAGCTTTATCCGTATTAGAAAGATATCCGGTAAAGATTTTATCTATAACCGCGTTTAATACTGTCTTAGGCTTAGTCCCTGCATCAACCGGTAATCCCATATCTCCACGGGACACGATAGCTACCCGAAAACGATACTTGGTCACCTTCTTACTCCATTTTTCAACTACCAATTGGCAGACATGGTTGGCCTCAGGGGGTGCAATCCAGGCTATTTTGGGACGACGCTTAGTGCTTAAGTGATGTATGTTATCGATATGCCGATATAGTGTGTCAGGATCATTGCTATATTTGCAATACAGCTTTAATTGCTTAATATCACCTTCAATATACTCGGTAAATATCTGTACTTCCATTCCGGCAGGAACATTAAAAGTATGTTTATTTTTTGGTATGCTTTCCGTTAATTTTCCTTCTAATACAAATGTCCTTTCAGGCATTTTGTTTACCGTCTTGCTTGCGGAAACAATCTCATTGTTTGGAAGGTTTTGAGAACTTACAATACGAGAAATGAATTTGTTCACATCTGCAGGAACTTGAGCAGAGGCATTTCCCCAAAAAACCAGAACTATTAAAAATGATGCCGCGGAAATAGCCACCATTATTCGTAGTCTGGTCAATAAGAATGTGATAGTTGCTGCTCTTACAAAAAACATCATTGCACAATTTACTCCTATTAAATAATCATGTCCCCGAATAAACGACATGACGTATGGCAAGATTTTGTTTTTTATACCTTATGTTTAATCACTTGTATGATTTGCTCTCGAAATTTTGTTGCGCCGCCGTTAGCAGGATGTCTTACCATTGACGCATCAATACCCATTTCTCCCAACTGGATCCTTGACTTTTCACCAACGGCAATGATCTTTGTCACATTTACTGATTTAAGTAGTTCTAACATTACCGGCTTGCCTTTTTCAAATTCTTTATCGGAAGGTGTCCTGTTGGAGAGAATCCCTTTCTCCGGTTTGTACGGATGCCATGGCAGTGCATTCCATAAAATAAAGTCTCTCATATCAAACCCTGACGTTATTAACCGTTCCCATACTATCGTTGCGGTGGGTTCTGTAAAACCATCTTTTTTGACGGAAGGCAGACTTGTGCGCCTCGGCTCTATCCCCGAGAACACATGCTCGGGAGTGATCGACTTATGTTTCATCTTCCCCAGTAGAATACGTTCAGACGTCATAGCGATTCCAGTGAAGTGACCACCCTGATACCCCAAAGCCTCCCCTACCAGAAGGTACTTCGCGTTTTTTCTTTCTAACAGATATTGCTTAAGCTGCGACAACCTTATAGCAGGTGAATTTGAATCAATGTCATTCTCCTCGTCACGGCAGAACCAGGGATTAAATAAATTATCTAATTTTACTGCTTTTAAACTTTTAAAAAAACTATCCATATAGAATTACACTCTTTAAAGAAGAAAAATTAAATGCTGAAACTAAAATTTTGCCAAGTGACGGGATGTGGCCCAGTTTTTCGTTTGATAAATTAAACCGCTTGGCCATAGATTAGGTTTGGTCTAACCAAGTACCGGACATAATCTTTAATCGGTGTTCTTATTCTGAGTTCTTTATTCTCTGAATCACTTGTTTAATTATCTTTGGGTGTAATATTTTTCCACTATTGAAATGGAACAACAATTCTTCTATTATCTTTTGCATATATTCTATGACTTCCTTTGCTTCTAAGCATTTCAAACCCAAGCCTTTAACAACATCTTTTCTGCTTCCAGTGGTGTTAAACGTGGCAACTTAGGCAATGTTAACCTCTAATGTAGTAGTTAAAATCTCTTTGCTTAGAGATGCATTTCTTTCTTCCTCTGATAATGTTTCCAGATAAAGTTCAATAGCCTTTTTTATGTTACTTAATACTTCTTCTAAAGAATCACCTTGCGTCTGGCAACCTTCAAGCTCCGGACAATATGCATAATAACCATGTTCATCCTTTTCTATAACTACACCAACTTTTTGAGGCATCCTCCTCCCTCCTATTTTGGTTGTCACTCCGGCAATAAAATACTCTCGTACAGGTTTGATAGAGAGTACCAGCTAAATAAAAAGATTAAAAGAAAAATCCTCACACAGAGATCACCAAGAAAACAGAAGATAATTGTTTTTGTTCTTTGCGTTCTTCCCGCCCGGCCAAAGCCATTCTGACGGGTGCGGCTTCGCGTAATGAATTAAAAAAAATTACACAATTGCAGTCTCTAAAAGGCGAATGATTGCCGGTTTCTCAATTCGCCTGACTTTTGCAACGAAACCGTTTGCATGTACGAAGAGTACATCATTCTCACCTTTAATACGCCTGAAGTCAACCCGGGGGTGATCACCAACCCTGCTGAGCGACCATCCACTTTCGCGAGTATTATTAACGACCAGAACCGCTGCATTCTTACCTGCCTCTTTCAAATACGCGTTAATACTCAATTTTGGGTCAGATACATCCTCCATGAAGAAAAGCACTTTCAGTCCGTTAACTTCACCAATTTCTGCCTTTTCTCGGAGGAGCTGAAGACGCTCTTTCTTGTTTCTGATGTCTGTGACTATGTGAGTACCTATTGCAGAGAGGAGCTTTACCAATTCACTATCCGAGTCGAGTTTTTTCGCCTGTTCGAACCTGGCTAAGACAAAATCGTTTAACGGCCCTCTCAGTAGACCTTTCAGTAGAGTGGCACTACAGCCAAGCTCTCCGGCAGTTTTAATCGGGCCCAAGGTATCATCAAGTACAAGCGTTCGAAACCAGACCATTTCATTCAGATCATCCTTGAGGTCAAAATGTTCGGCAATGAGACTTAATGTACATCTCCTTGTACCTGCCGGAAATTGATGATGATCAAAATTTCTGTTTTCAGGATCATGAACACCCCCCTGATCCAACACCCATACTTTAGGATCTGCAATCTCTTCAGGTTCTACGGGACGCCGCTCTACACATTTTATATCGTTGTTCATAGCCAGCACAATGCAGACGGAGATCAGATCGTCCATGTGAGGGCCACCGCCATGAGTTACTATTCTTGAAGTCAAAACACACACTCCTTTTATATTATGAAACCATAAAGGCTTCTTTTGTTATGAGATTTCTTATAATAATGCAATATACCTTGAAATCATTACTACTATTTCTATCATATCAAACATAGTATGTATTACTCAACTCTAATCAACAGGCGTGTCTGTACTATCCATATTTTTTTTATTCAGATAAAAAAGAAATTACTCATTTCCTTAAGTCGTAGCAAACAAAATGGAGGATTATTGTATACATTTTAATTCTTTCTTTTTTAGTATTTTATGATATTTTCACAAGGTTCTTAGTGCTTACCAAGCTAAAGAAACATAATGTTCTGAATAATACAAGAATATTAAAAAGTAATAAAAGGTTCAGATTAGTAACGCTTAAACCCTAAATATATGGGAGAATACATTGTGTCTATAAAGAATCTGAAAAAGAAACTTGAAGAGTTAACATATAACGACCTTCAGGATTGGGCAGGTACTAAAATATTACAAAGAGGTGATAGTTATTTCAAGAGTGGTTGCGTTACAAATCTAAGGATAACGCCAAAAGGTCTTCTTGCCTGTGTATCTGGTACTCATGAATATATCACTCTTGTTACATTTGAAGGCAAGGGGGGTAAAAAATATCTCTCTTCTGACTGCACCTGCCCTTACGGTACGGATTGTAAACACGCAGTCGCCACGCTACTGGCATATTGCCAGGCAATAAAAGAAAAGAAAACGGTACAAGTAGCGAAATCAAACGATCCTGATTTTGAAAGAATAGAATCCGGTAATGGTGAGTATGACGATGAATTTGATGAAGAGTACGATGATTTTGAGACAGATACCTTCCCCGAAAAAGCATCTGTTAAGTCAAAAAAAGACAAAGAGAACGAGATTAGCAATTTCCTGGACATATTCACAAAAAAATCGTTAAAGGAACTCGTAATCAAACTGGCACATACCTATCCTGAAGTGAGAACAGAACTTCTGGATAAAGCACGATTGGAAGGAGGGGCAGTCAACAAAATTGTTACCAGCATGCGAAAGGAAATCGACAATATTACTTCAGAGCCCGCATGGGACTCCCACTGGTCAGATGAAGGAAATCTGGCCGATTTCAGCAGGGTACAAACCACGATGTCCAGTCTTTATGAGCAGGAACAGTATGATGCCGTAATCGATATTACCAAAGAATTGCTGAGAACTGTAGATTCATATATTTCCACCTGTGATGATGATGGGGATTCCGCTATTCAGATTTCAGAATGCCTGGAAACAGGGTTTCGTGCTGTTGAAAAGTCTACATGGACAAACGAAAAGAAGGTTCTCTTTGCCATAGATGCAGGGCTCAATGATGAATATGATACATGCAGTGGCGCATACGTGCTCCTGGATCTGATAAATGACAAACCAACATGGTCAAAAGTGGCGGACGAATTACTACATAGGCTGAACAACCTGCCAATCATAAATGAGGGTTCTGATAACTTTAACCTAAAATATAGGAGAAAACACCTTTCTAATTTTCTTATTTCCGCTTTTGAAAATTCTGACAGAATGGAAGAGATTCTTCCGCTATGTAAGAGGGAAGCGGCAATCACTGACAGTTGGGAAAGATACGTTGACATACTCATTGATGCCAGGAAATATGTTGAGGCCAGAAAAGCGGCAGAAGAGGGTATACAACAGGTTGGCACACGATACCCCGGCATTGTTAACTCCCTTCGTGAAAAGGTCGCAACGCTTGCGGAAAGAAGTGGTGATTATGATTCAATTGTTCTTTTGAGGCAGGAAGAGTTTTTGAATTACCCATCCCTTAAAATATACAATAAGCTCATAAAGGCCGCTGTTCACACAAAAAACAGGAAAAAAACCAGGGATTGGGCATTGAAGTATTTAAAAACCGGTGAAGCAGATCTTGAAAATGCGATAGCGGCTCCTGCGAAGAAGAAGGGGCATTATTTTGAAAGGTTCCCAAACTATTCGGTCTTAATCGATATAGCAGAAAAGGAAAAAGATGTAAAAACCGTTTATAGCTGGTATAAGAAGGCTGTCAGCGACAAAGAAGTGTTTTTCAATGAATATGAACAGGTTGCCCAAGCTATAGCAAAAGAATACCCTGATGAAGCCCTCAATATCTGGCGCATGCTGGCAGAGAAACAGATTGCACTAACAAAACCTTCTGCCTATGAAACTGCTGTAAGATTTCTTCGTCACGCCCGGGATATTTATCAAAATACCGGTAAGAATAACGAATGGGAGTCCTATTTAGCACAATTAAGAGAAACCAATAAAAGGAAGACCCGTTTTATACAAAGCCTCCTGGGCCTTACCAACAAGAAACTGATTTAACAATCTTTACGAATTGATTACATTTGATATGTAGAACTTGAGGTAATAAAAAGAGCTTATTATTGTCCACTAATCACTGATCAAGGTTTGACCCTCTATCCCCCACATTTTATATCGCTGTTCATAGCCAGCACAATGCAGATGGAGATCAGGTCGTCCATGTGAGGGCCACCGCCATGAGTTACTATTCTTGAAGTCAAAACACACACTCCTTTATATTATGTCATCGTAATATCTTCTTTTTCCGCAACTTTAGTTCACTTCACACTTTCCGCCTAACAGACTGGCGGACGGGTAGGCACTTCAAACTTGGCCATAGCTGCTATCATATCAAACATGTTATGTATTACTCAACTTTAATTAAATTAAGGCCTCATCGTTATAGGTCTTTACCATCACAAGTCTTCCATTCCTTTAGAAATAGAAAAGGTAAAAGAGTTTTCTACCAACCTTGGGTTTACATTCCCTGTTGCCATTGACAGAGAGCGGATTACGTTAAGGAACTGGTGGCTCAATAAGTACCGAAAAGCCCGCTGGACCAGCGCCAGCTTCTTAATAGACCGAAATGGTATCATTCGCTATATCCATCCGGGTGGTCAGTATGTAAAGGAAGATGATGATTACGCTATTTTAAAGTCCAGGATTGAAGAACTCCTTACTGAAAAACAGGAAGAATAAAATCATATTATTAATCCGGCAACTATTTAGATACTACCCATAATGGCATAAACCACTAAATACCAACTGGATAAGATGACAACATTTTCACGTATTTAATTGCCATATTAATAATATAGATATAGGAATTAGTAATTGTGTTAGGAAAGCGCAACCATGCACTTTTCTTTGCTTGCTAAGCATATTCTGCTTTCAAGGTCTTACCCTATCCCACCTCACTCCTTTATATACTTTGTAAGAAAAAGTCACAGTCTTACAGGTTGTCAGAGGATTGTCATTTTTTGTTTGACGAATTGAATCGTTTGTCATTTTGAAAGATTTAACCCCCATTTGTTCTCTATTCTAATTTTGAATGTTTTCTTCTTTCAACTTTACAACATAACCTTCAAATTCTTCGTGCTTTTTAAATTCGAATCTTTCTAAAACTTGGATTATTACTCTCTCCTTTAAGTATGCTCTCTGTTTATTTTCATCACCTTTTTTCTTTAACCAGTCAGTTGGCTTATCAATGAACTCTTTCATTAGTTCTTCGTCTTCAGAAAACGATTGGATATTTATAAAAAGGTTTTCCTTCACTAAATCTATATTCTCTCCCTCATTCAAAGGTGAATACTGAACTAGTGTTCCAAATTTGGCTTTGTTCAGAATTAATATTTGCTCATTCATTTCCCTATGGTAGGTCTCAAAGACGGGTATGGAGCTTTCCTTATACGAATAGTATCCTACAAAACCGTCTAATTTAATTTGCTTAACATCCTCATCCCATTTTGACTTAAAACATTCTGATATCTCAGGAAATTTGTAAAAATCTTCACTTGTATTTAAAATAATAACCTCTGATATATCATCAAATTGAGCAAGTCTTTTCCTTAAATCACTTTCATTTATTTCTGTACACTCTTTCGCGATTTTTTCAAAAAAATCTGATTTTTCATTTGAAGCTAAACTATCTCCATAATTGGCACCCCAATCATTACCATAACTAACATACCATTCATCAAAGAATGCTTCCTTAGCGTCAACTGTATTTATCCCATATTTATTTAAATCGCCTTCATAGTTTTCATTCGTTTTGTCTTCATACAGCTTGTAATATTTTAAAATATTTCTTAATGAAGAACGACTGTTATATCCTTCTAGCACGTTATCTTTGAACTTGTCTACTTTGTTTTGAGAAATTTTAGCAAGCCTTTTATCTTCTTTCTCTTTCTGTTCATACCGTGTTTTTCCCATTTCTAATATCTCTTTAAACAGTGAAACTTTTTGAATTGCATCATCTGATAATACAAACTTCCATTCTTCGCTTTTAACAGATATATCATCGAGAATTTTCATTAATTTATTGTCTTTTTCAGTCATGAAGACTAAACTTCGATTAAATGTTAGATTTGCTTCCTTAGCTTTATCTTCAGTTATTGATGTAATAATTTGTAAGGATTTAACACAATAAAAAACTTCTAATTTTCCTAATGAATCAATTTCACGAACTTCACCGTCAGCTATTACATCCCACCAGTTTCGACCCCAAAAATCTTCATCTTCAAAATTATACACTTGCATGAATAGTTCTGTTAATTCTTCCAAACCTGAAGGAACAGAATTTTGTATCACGTCATAGAAATTTAACCATTCCTCATCTTCTCTTCGTAAACTAAGGCGGGATAGCACCCAGCTTGCGAAACCGAATATCATTTGTTGCTTCTTTTGTTTAATTTCTTTTTTTAAATTCTGAAATATTTTAAGATGATTCAATGATTTATTT
Source organism: Candidatus Scalindua sp. (assembly GCA_018670825.1). GTDB lineage: Bacteria > Planctomycetota > Brocadiia > Brocadiales > Scalinduaceae > Scalindua. The sequence continues at coordinate 21,819 of JABHIW010000154.1, forward strand.
ATGTCTACTTTCTCTTTTCCTGAAAGCTCTCCTCTTTCTAATTGCCGCTCTAGGCGTTGGATATTAAATCTTATATTGGGAGATTGAATCTTTGTAAATAATTTACTAACAACATAATTATATTTCTTAAAGTTAGCTAAGTCTCTTTTTTCAAATGTTCTCTTTAAGAGATTTTGCAAAACCAAAAAGAGATATACACCAAAATCCTTCAAGTTTATTAGCTCTTCTTTTTTATAATCTTTTTCCATCTCTGGCTCGACATAATAATCTGCAGTCTCTTTCAAATGCATCCAGGAACGTTCCACCATCATATCTCTTAACTGCTCATCCTTCTCTTTAAAGGCATGCGAATATAAAAGCTCGGAAAACCTAATAAAGTCTTGGAACAAATAATGATCCTGATAGCCGATTGCACGTTTTGCAATAGCAATCGGTAAGCTTCCGACTCGCCTAATTATTTCATTATCATGAGATTCCATCGCCTTTTCATAAACAGTTCTTATATCAGAAAGTAACCACCCTTTAATTTGTTTCCATTGATCAAATACCAGTGCACCCCTCTCTTTGCTAGCGTGCTCAAAAGAATAAACAGAATTATTTGTTTTCATGTATTTCAAAAATCCATCTGCCAGATCAAGATACAATTTCACTAATTCCTCAACTTTCCCGATATGCTTGTTTGAAATTTCTGTAATAAATTGGTCTTTAACTCCTGAAAGTTCCGACCGGACTTCTTCCAAAAAATTATTTGAACTCTTTATAGTAAATATTTGATTAGCAATGTTCTTTAGCAACCTCAGTTTCTTATCGTCTTTTACCAGATCCTCGTCTATGCAAAAGAGATTATTTTGTTCTTCATTCACTATGCTATGAAATAATTTGAGTACATATCGCAATTGTTTCTTTTTGTATTCTTCCTTTTTACTCTCCTCTTTTGTCTCTGAGTCAGTGTTAATTATTGGCTCGATTAAATCACTTTTATCTTTAAAGGCGTAACCATTTTTGTTGGCCTCCTCTTCTATCAAATTGGCAAATCCTCTTAATTTGTCCAGATTTATATCTACGACAATTCCTGTTTTCTCCGCCTTGAAGTAGTGAAAGCGGGATTTCTTGCTCATAAAAGGGCTGTATTCTAACATGATTTCTTTCTCATCTAGCATACTCACAAGGATATTATTTCCTACTCGCTCGTCAATTGCCAAATCAATACTTTGTTCGAGTCTTTCAATCAGGAGTTCCGTTCGCTTTTGTGTAAATCTGTTTTTATTCAATAGAACACTAATAAGCCTCCATAGTGAACATATGGAGGCAGAACCAACTAGCAATACAGGTACAACAATGAATATATTTGGTTTTGGAAGAAGGAATGCAAAAAATACTAGAATCTCAGCAACCGAAAGAGGGAATAGATAACTTTCTTTTAACAAAACACGTGCACGATCTTTTGTGTCATCATCTCGTAAACTTTCGGCGATAAATATAATTAATGCAAAGATAATTATGCCTATCCCTGCATGTATAGTGATAAGGCTTCGAAAGTACTTGTCATCTAGAGCTGGCTTTAGAAAACAGGACAAGGCAGAAAAGAACACTACAACAATCAAGACAGTGAAGAAAGATGTCTTAGTAGGAAGATAAATGAAGGATAACAATTCTTTAAAAAATTGTTTTTCCTTAGATTTGATTAATTTCCTTTTTTCTGCTTTGATAAGAATTGTTAATAATTCTTCGTTTTGCCAAGGCAATATATTTGCCTTTGTATCTGTAAGAATCCTACATAATCTCTTCCAGACTTCGTTAAAAGAAATACTATTTTCTGTTCTCTTGTTTTCCATGTCACATTATGACGCTTTTAATCTTTAGATTATTATTTGATAATAGGGACATACCTTACTGACATACAGAGCTACACCAGAGGCTACCCAGGCATTGAAAAACGCCGCAGGCATCTAATTGGCTTCGGCAAGTGGCTTAGATGCCATATGATCAGTCAACGATACACAAAGCAAACTATGGCACTATGTTAAATACAAATACCGCAAGTTTAAAGTACATCTTACCCGCATAGTGAACAGTATCTAACTTATCAGCCGGTATTTTGTACCTTCTACTACGGATCCCATACACCACATATGAATTAACGCAATAAACAGAAGACAATAAAGATGTTCAACTATTTAGGCTTCCAACCGCCGCGCATTTTGCTCAGATCTACCTCCTGAAGCGTCACGTTTGACGGTACCTCAAATTTGTCTTTTGGGATAGAAGCCCCATCTATTACCTCTGTCGCGACAGTGTTCACACTCATTTTGCCTAGTCCGGCTTCCGCTTTCAGGGTGATACCATTCCACACACAGGTCTTTGTCTTAACCATCTGTGATTCCCATACATCACAGATCTTACCAGCGACTTCTTCAGTACCTGTTTTTTTCGCGCCCATTGCGCCTAACATCTCTTCAGCAAAGTTTTCCAGCTCTTTTTCCGATTTCCCGGCAAATTGATCATACATCGGGTTTTTCATCTTTGTTCCTGTCTTTTTATCAAGGTCAATATTATAGATCCATTGTCCGCTGTCCGTTATTATGGTCAATGAATTGGTCTTCTTGGTTATTCCCATCATACTCATAGTCGTATTTGTGTACTTTGCCTCATCTCCTCCCCAATTGTCAAAGTAAACGACCTCGGTCCCTTCGTTCATACCTGAAATTTTATACTTAATGATCCCTGATTTTACCTTGGGGTAGCGTTTGGGGCTACCTGCGTCAGTTTTATCAACAGTAAACGCTAATAATAAAATAAGTACTAAAACACCCATACACAACTTCTTCATAATAGTAATCCTCCTGTTCTAATAATAAGTTGGAATAATAGCGGCAGACGCTATTTATTGACAATCCCTCTCCCCACCCACACCTAACGAGCGCACAAAATTTCTTCTTTCTCATGGTTGTTCCATCTTACCTGCATACAGAGCTAAGTCAGTGGATACCCCAATATTTAAAAATACCGCGCTAAATGTCTTCATCAAGCGACCAGATGCCACGTGATCATCCAACAATACACAAAGCAAAATATGGTACTATGTTAAATACAAATATAGCAATCTTAAAGTACATCATACCCGCATAGTGAATAGTATCAAACTTATCAGACGGTATTTTGAACCATTTACTATGGACCCGATATACCCAATCGTGAGCAAACATAATAAACAGAAACCAGTAAAGCAGCAATCCCATGTTTATTATGGAACACCATCCCAGAAATGAACGAACAACTTCAATAGTCATTTTTCCCCCTTTTTATTTTTGGCATTTAATAAATGATGATGTTGTTGTTTTTCTCCTGCATTCCTGGCTTCCTTATAGTTGTTTCTTTTAGAGCTACTAACACTAATTTCTTATGAAGAAGTCAGGTAAAGAAAATAAAGAAAAATAATTATAAGGAAACCAGGAGACTAGTTAATTGACTTAGTTTTGCAAGAACACATCTAAATCATTAATTATTTGAAAAAATCTGACTTCTTTAGAAACAAGTAAAACTATCTATTGAAGATATAAAAATTGAAGTGTAAGTGAATTGTAGCAACTGCTTATTGCCAGTCATTATAAAATAGTGGGGTTGTTTTGCAATACAAAAGATTCTCGTGGCGGTTATCACACAAAGCCACAAAGGACACAGAGGAAAACGGTGAATATAGGAGAAAACACGGACGGTAGAAGCAGGGAGAACATAATAAACCCACGGCAAATTTGTTTCAAATTTCCAGGGTAGGTGCAGAAGAAAATAAAAGTGAAAAATAAAGATTACTTAACCGCTTATTTCCACGTAAGTTAAAAACGAGAGGATTAATTATTCAGAATTTATGCTTGACTTTTAAAGCTTGTTATACTATATATTGTAACAGTCTAATAACTAACTACGACATGTAGTATCTTAGTGAAGACTTTTAACATAATGAGCGGGGCTCTTGCTCTCAAACAAAAAACTACTCATAATTGAGTATCACGGAGATAATCCCCGCCATATCTCTTTCTGTAGAATCAGGAACAAAAGATTGCTCACCGCTCCCCGGACAAAAGGCGCCGAGGACAAGAAGACGCTAAGAGCGCAAAGGAAAGAAAAAAGAGGAAATTAGCCACACCCGCCGGAGAAGGCTTTTCACAGAATAAACACAGAAGTGAAAGTCGAGAAACAGGATAGTTATTTATCCATATGCGTTAGTGTTTTAATACACGGTTAGATGTCTTCTGTCGATTGCCAACTGAATACCAATAAAACCAGCTACTCTCTAGTTATATCTTCCCTACCTCAGATTCAGGTATCCAGCCTGTTTTGAACTCTGCCTCTTTCTTACCTTCATCGTCATGAACCTCTTCTACATCTACGTAGACATAAACCTTGTACCACTTATCTTTTTTCTCTTCTATCCTTACCTCAGCTCCTTCATGTATCTTAAACCTGGGCTCAAACTCTTCACCCGGGCCGTATCTTATCTTACTCTCATCCGCAATCACCACTCCCATTTCAACAGAGTGATTATATGCCTTTATGCCCAGAGTAATAACCAGCACAAGAAAACAGGATGCAAAAATAATGATCATCTTTTTAAGCCATTGTAGCCTTAAAAAGATGATAGAGAGTATGGATGCAATGAGTGCAAGATATATATATATTGTAATGGCCGTAATCTCACCCTGGTTAAGATAGAAATACCAGAAGCACGCAACCTTAAGGATCTCCGGTGTCTGACCAATTGTCTCTCTATCAACAAAATCATGTTTTAACAGGTTTATATTTGCCTTTATGTCAGCATCTCTCGGAAGCAGCTTCTCCGCCCTGCGGTAATACATGATTGCTTTCCCCGGCATACCCAGCCGGTAATAGGCGTTACCCAGATTGTAGTATATCTGCCCATTTATAAAACCGGATTCAATCAGTTGTTCGTATAGACTGACCGCTTGCTCAAATTCCTGAACAGCATCTTCCTGTTTCCTTCCAGCCATTGCCTTCTGCCCGGCACTATACTCCTTGTTTGCTCTGAAAAAAGTATCAGCCGCGCTATCACCAGCAAACGCTTCAGTTAAATAGTTCCCCTGAAAGAGGAATACAAAACTCAAAATAAAAATTATCAGTATGTTTTTTGATCTCATAATTGTTTTTCCAGATGCATTATAACTTTTTCCGCGGTATCCAGTATTGACTCCATCTGCTCCCTGGACAATTGGCCAGATGAAAATCTACCGTAATCGCAGGACTCAAGGCACTGTCTCAGCTCCTTTATTACATCATTTGATACACCACGCTTTTCCAGTATATCGTAAATATTGTCTGATGTTACAGCAGCCGATGTTACGTTTAACTTGTCCGCGATATGTTCAAGGATAGACCTGGTCAGTGTCACATAAAACTCGGACGGATTATCCAGTTGTAATAGCTCTCTTGCGTTTGAAAGATGCTTCTGTGCATGGGCCATCGCACGTTTCTTCCTCGCGTAACCCACATCAGTATGCAGAAGTTCCCTTTGCCTCTGCACATAAATACATGCAACCACAATAAGTATCGGTATGATAAAAATAATAGAGAGTAAGAACGGTCTCTTATATAAAGCAATCCCCCGATTCTTAAATGAGTATAAATCCGTCATCAGGGGCAGTATATCTTTGGTCAATATTTTAACCTGGCCCTTCGTCATTCCAGCACCTTCAATAGACAAGCGTATTGGAGTTTCAATGTCAGAGTGTTCTATCTCAAGAGGGATCGGATCGTGAATAAGCGTTTTATATTTCTCAAGCTCAGGGTCAAAGTAACTGAATGATATTCCGGGTATAACGCTAATATCTTCACTCTGCGGTTCAATAACCTTGTTGAAAAGTTTTTCTCCCTTTATGCCGTCCCCTCTGTCTGTTATTGTCACCTTAGTCTCAGAATTGTAAGCTTTAAAGTCATTCATGCCTTCGGGAGCGAGTATCGGCTCACCTATGGTCTGAATATTTCCCTCTCCCCGAATGTTTATCGTTAATGTTATCGGATCTCCAATTTTTACTTTTGTTGGTTTTGCAAGAACATCCATTGTATACTTCCCCACCGCACCGGAAAATGCTTCAGGCTTATCAACAACTGGCAGGGGTTTTATTATCAACTTTACCGGTTCCGTGCTCCTTTCCACTGGATACCTCCGCCCACCTCCACCCATAAATTCATCAAACAGGGAGCCTCTCGACCTTTTTTGCCTGATAATGACATTACATTTGAATTTTGCGGGAGGTATCTCTATTTTACCGGAAACCAGAGGAAAAAGTGCCGTACGAAGTTCTATTACATTATAAAGTATTCCGTCACGCACCTCTTCATAGCGTCTCTCATCACCAAGCTTTTCCGCGAGAAAGCTTTTCGTTGAAGCGGCAACATAATCAAGGTCATCTATTGGTAATCTTTTCTGGAAATACAGCTTAAAGGATTGTATAACTTCTTCATAAATATACGCTTCTGCCTTGTCAGTTGTAAGCTCAACAAATACCATCTTGTTGATATCTACTCTCCTCCCACTTGTATCATTTTCTTCGTCTATAACGCCTTCAAATGGTGTTCTTTTTACTACCTCAATTTTGATTGAATTTGATGTATATTTTTTGCCTTTATATTCTAACGTTGCCGGACCTATCTCAAAGTTGCCTTTTTCTCTCGGGCTGAAGCCATACATAAAACCTCGAAAAACCTTGACAACATTGTTTATTATCGTTGTTTGAGTTGACACACTTGGCCCATACAGCAAGGAAAAACTTTCAGATACGGATAACGTTGGTATCTCCGTATCAAAAGCCCCCTCTACACCAACCGTAAGACGTATATGGCTACCTATTTCAACCCTGTTTTTGTCTACGCTAACTACAACCGCTATCTCTTTCGCGTAAGCAGTCGAAATAACATTAAGCATGAATATAAAAATTATTATTGAAAAAACTTTTTTTATCATATTTTACCAGTTCTTCTCTGTCTCGTATTGTGCAGATTCGTTCTCTTTTTCCTGCATCTCCCGAGCGGACTCCTCCGATTGCCTCAACGCGTCAAGGATTCTTTCCGCTTCTTCCTTTGTCATATCCTTTTTCTCTTGAGGCTGAGAAGGGGATTCTTGTTTTTCCTCTTCAGGGGGTTGCTCTTTTTGTTGTCCGTTCTGACTACCTTTATCTTCCTTTTTCTCGTCCTTTTTTTTCTGCTCCTGGTCCTTCTTCTGTTCCTGCTCCTTAGGATCTTTCTCTTCGGGAGGTTGGTCCCCCTGCTTTTGTTCTTCCTGTTTGTCTTCTTCTTCCTGTTCCTGTTCCTGTTCCTGTTCCTGTTCCTGTTTTTCTTGCTCTTCCTGTTCCTGCTGCTCCTGTTTCATCTCTTCCATTTTTTTCTGCACGAATTCGTAATTATACTTCGCATCTTCTCTAAGCCCTTTTATTTCATCACCCTTTTTATCAGTGTTCTTCTCAGTCAACTCGATGGCCTTCTTATAAAAGTCCAATGCTTCGTTGAGCTTACCCTGTTTGAAGAGAGTATTACCCATATTATAATTGGCTTTTGTCTTTAAAGAAATATCCTTTGAACCCAAAGCGCTTTTATAAGCTTTTTCAGCCTCAGGAAGCTTACCTCCTTGATAGTGAGTGGTTGCAATATTAAAATCCAAGGAATCCGACTTCGGCAAATGTAACTGCGCGTCCGCAAACTTACTTATTGCTTCGTCATAAGCCTGTTCATTATAAAGCTGGACCCCCTCTTCGTTTATATCTGAAGCAGGGTCTATCCAACCGATCAGCATTGTACAGGCTAATGGTATTATAATAATCCTTAATGTTGTACTAAGTTTAATCATATTAATTTAAGAAATATTTTCCTACTCCTCAACTCCTCTGTCAAGTGAAGTCTTACGCTTGCTGGCCCGTTCACCGATTAATGATTCCAACATAATAAGAATAAGCGCTATAAACAGTGGAATCTGGAATCGATTCTCATATAATTTTATCTTTCTTCCGCCTAACTGTTTCTCTTCCATATTACCGATTATATTTGTATAAATATTAGCCAGTCCCCATTGTGTTCCGTACGCGGGAGTATACGCACCTCCCGTTTCAAGTGCTATCTTATTGAGAAGTACTTCGTCAAGACGTGTTTTGACAACCTGTCCTTCCCTGTCTTTTAGTAACGTCTCATTACCTTTACCATCTTTCAGTCTAATATATGCACCCTCTTTCTTTCCGACTCCAACCGTATAGACAACTATACCCTGCTCCTTCGCAGCCTTTGCCATTTCCATAGCATTTCCCTGATGGTCTTCTCCATCAGTAATAAGCACGATAGCCTTATGCTTTTTCAGTTTACTGCTAAACGCTGACATGCTCTTTTTTATCGCCTCACCGAATGATGTACCACCGACAGGGATGAGATTTGTATTAATATCATCCAGAAAGAGATTGAACGCTCCGTAATCTAGAGTCAGAGGACACTGAAGAAACGCGGTCCCTGCGAATGCAACTAAACCGACCCTGTCACCATCAATAACATTTATCAGATCACTTATCTCTCTTTTGGCCGCTTGCAATCTATTTGGCTTAATGTCATCTGCCAGCATACTGCGAGATGTATCAACGGCAACAACAAGATCAATCCCCCTTCTCTCCACATCTTCCCAATGGTATCCCCATTTTGGCTGCACAAGAGAGAAGATAATGAAGAGCAGTGCAGCAATAACAAAGACAGCCTTGATCTTTTGCTTTCTTTTGCTTACCGATGCGACAATGCTATCCATCAATTCTGCCTGGACAAATTTCTTTATCGCATTTTGCCTGTTTTTAAAAAACACAATATAAGCCACTGCCATTAAAACAACTATTGGCAGCAGATAGAGATAGTTAATGTTTTCGTATTTCATACTTTTATTAAATGGGACGCAGATTTTCGCTGATAGATACGGATAAAAAAATAATCGTAATTTTATTTATCACGGGATCCTCCTGAATCTAGTATTTGCAAGTACAACTTCAAGAAGAAATATTCCTAATGCGGGAATTAGCAGATAAGTAAAAAGTTCACTATACTCTGTGTATTTTGCCTCCTCCATTTTGGTCTTCTCCAGGCTATCAATTTGTTTATAAACTTCTTTCAGAGAAGCAGTATCCGTTGCCCTGAAATACTTACCACCGGTAATCTTTGCAATTTCTGTCAAAGCCTCTTCATCGATATCAATCTGTATTGACCTGTACGTCTTCAATCCAAACAGGTTCTTGGTAGGATAAGGCGCAAGCCCCTTCGTACCAGCCCCGACCGTATATATCTTCATACCAAAAGTTTTTGACAGTTCCGCAGCAGTTAACGGATCTATCCCGCCAGCATTATTACGACCGTCAGTCAGAAGAATTACTACTTTACTTTTCGCTTTGGAAGATTTAAGTCTGTTTACACATACGCCTATGGCAGATCCAATTGCAGTACCGTCCTCAACCATTCCGATCTCTACTTTTTCAAGAAACTGTAGTAATACATCATAATCAAGCGTAAGAGGACATTGAGTATAAGCCTGGCCGGCAAAAACCACCATCCCTATTCGATCGTTTTCACGCCACTCTATAAAGTCTTTTACCACTTCTTTGGCAACGTAAAGACGGTTTCTTCTTTTGTTTTTTAAATTAAAATCTTCTGCAAGCATGCTACCTGAAACGTCCAGCGCCAGAATTATGTCGATACCCTCTGTGGTGACCTTTGAATGGGCCTTTCCCGATTGCGGCCTTGCAAGGGCGATCACCAGTAAAATGATTGCCAACACCCTCAATCCTATCAGAATGTGTCTGTATTTAACGGAGCGTCCCTGTTCTATCCTTTTAAGATAATTGAGAGAGGAAAACCTCAACATCCCACTATCTTTTCTGAAAATGTAATTAGCAAGTATTAGCGGAACCAGGATAATGATTAAGCAAAGTACTAATGGATCTTTTAATATAAACATGTTTTATCTATATAAGTAGGGTGGGCATAGCCCACCAATTAAGAATTAGTAAAACCAATATGGGGTGGGCTATGTCCACCCTACAACTAGATTCCCGCTCAACAGACTGCGGGAATGACAGAATTCTTCACTTGAAAGAAAAGAAAGGCGAAAAAATCGTCCCTCATCCCTCGCTTCCTTCTTAATCAACATGAGTCTGAGCTACCGCCTCTTCCCGGATAACCTCTCTGGTCTCATCAACCAGTCTTTTTGCAGAGTTAAATGAATTTTCTATTTCCCTGCCATCGGGACCATACGCGGCAAACTTAACCATGTCGCAATGTTCCAGGAAATTCCCAACGAGCTCTTTATGGTCTCCCGTTAATCTATCGGTAACCATCATCTCTGCCAGGAACTCTTCTGTTGTTCTTTCAGGAGCCATCAGATTAAACCTGTTCTCAATATAGTGTCTGACTATATTTGATAAGCAATAATAATATTCCTTTATCTGGCCTTTAGAAATCAGGCCCATAGCACTTAATCGTTCAAGATCATTATAGGCAATCTGATGGGCGGAGAGAGGTTCCGGAATAGCCTCAATCTCTCCGTGTTTTCTGCGATATATAAAATGTAAAACAACCGCTACCAGTAGTAAAACTCCAAAAACTATTGCAATAATGATGTATAGTTTAAAATATCTTTTGTCCAATGACACTGGAGGTTTTATACCCCTGACATCACTGGCATTCTCATCCAATGTAGTCACAACCTCAATAAAGATTTCCGGTGTCTTAGCCACCTCTTCCTCAGATTTAAGCTTCTCTTTGTATTTAATATCAAACGCGGGAATTATATATGAACCGGTTTTATATGTTTCCAGAACATACCTAAATTCCCTTATAATTCTGCCTTTCTCCTTCTCAGTATCTGAAACAGCAAAATCCTTTACCGCAAGTCCACCTACTTTATCTTTAGTCTCAGGAAAGAAAACCTCTATATTTTCAGGGAACCCTACCGTTATCTTATAATTTATTTTATCTCCAATTGTGGCCCTGGCCTTATCAACATTGGCATTTACGGTAACTGTGTTATCAGCGCTCTCTTCTTTCAATACATCTTGCGCCAGACACGTTTCTTCTGCATACGCGAAGACGATGAATATGAAAATAAATATTGAGTATCTAATGATATTATTCATGCAATAAAACCGGTTTAGGGGTTCGGAACGGGAGTATTCCCAATTTGTTGTAGATAATAAAGGTGGAATCCTGCCTACCAATAGCAATGTCATTCTGAAAGAGGAACGACTGAAGAATCTCTTTCCAGAGAAGTCTCTAACCACATGAAACATCATTGGCTTACCAACAAGAGATTCTTCGCTTCACTCAGAATGACAAGGATGTATCTTCTGGTGATACTAGAGGTTAAAATGAAAATCCCTACACTATGCTTTTATACCCATAAAGTAAATTTAATGTTCCCAAAAGAATCTATAAAATAATGTATCCAAAGTATTTTGTATATGTATAACAAGCCGAAGTCAGAATTGAAGTCTCTTTTCCCTCGCCCTGAAAAATTTCATAATTGGTTCTACATACGGACTGTCAGTCCTTACGTCAACCAGATCAACACCCATGCCTCTCAATAATTTTTCCCTGTCCTCCATATTTTTTTTATTAAACCGGTTAAATCTTTCCATCATTTTCCTGTCTGATGTATCAATAAGCGTTATTTCACCCGTCTCAGCGTCCTCTAACTCAACAAAACCAACATTTGGTATCTCCAGTTCCCGAGGGTCTGTTATGGAAATTGCAACCATATCGTGACGCTTGTTTGCGATACGTAAAGCGCGCTCATAGCCCTCAGTTATAAAGTCAGAAACCAGGAAACAGATAGTCTTACGTTTGGTAACTTTCAAAAGGTACTCAAGGGCGATTGATATGTCTGTACCCTTATTTTCCGGTTTGTAGTAAAGGACCTCTCTGATCACGCGAAGTACATGTGTCTTTCCCTTCTTTGGAGGAATAAATTTCTCAACCTTATCCGTAAAGAGAATAAGCCCAACTTTGTCATTGTTCCTTACCGCAGAGAAAGCGAGTACCGCACAAATCTCAGTTGCTATCTCATTCTTAAACTGTTTTTCACTCCCAAACTCTCCTGAAAAACTGAGATCAACCAGAAACATAATGGTTAATTCCCTCTCTTCCGTATACCTCTTTATGTATGGATAGCCTAAACGTGCCGTAACATTCCAGTCAATTGTACGGATATCATCTCCTGCCTGATATTCCCTCACCTCGTCAAACTCCATACCACGACCTTTGAAGACGCTAACGTACTCACCGGCCAATACGTCGTTTACAAGACGACTTGAGCGTATCTGTATCTGTTTTACCTTTTTTAGTATTTCCTTAGGGATCATGATTAAAATAATTTAGATTTTTTACAATACAAGGTGGATTAACACCTGCAGGAAAGCAGGATAAGTTAGAAAACCCTCAAATTTCAATAATATACTATAATGGAAAAAAATGAAATTTCAAGTTAATGTATTCAAGTAGTTTATACTATTTCTCTGATATAAGAATACTCCTCCTCTGACTTCATACTTTATCAAAAAATATTAAATTTTTTGACATTCATTTGCTCTTTATAGTATAATCGTTTTTCTTTTATTTGTATTATGCAGTTTTTATGACGCTTCAGATCCTGAATAAATAAGGATCTTTTTTTATAAATTTGTTTTAACTATAAATGAAGATTAAAATTACAACAAAAGAGTTAACGTCTGATTTCGCAAAGGAAGTTAAAGAGAGAAGCGGAATAGATGTTAAGAAATGTTATCAATGTGGTAAGTGTACGGCAGGTTGTCCTGTAGCGTATGAGATGGATTATATGCCAAATCAAATAATCAGATTTGTGCAGATTGGCGCCAGAAAACAGGCCTTAACTTCAAGGACCATATGGTTATGTGCTTCCTGTATTACGTGTACGACAAGGTGTCCTAAAGAGGTAAAGATAGCGGAGTTAATGGACGTTTTAAGAGAAATGGCGCTTGAAGAAGGTGTAGCCAACCCAATGGAAAAGGATATTACCACTTTTCACGAAGCATTTCTTAACTCTGTCAAGAAACACGGCCGAATCTCTGAGTGCGGAATGATAATGGAGTACAAAAGAAAGAGGCCTAAGGCTGCTTTAAAGTCTGCTTTGCAAGATTTGTCTGATGGTTCGCACTTGATGCTTAAAGGAAAATTATCACTGGCACCACACAGTATTAAAGGCAAGGACAGCATAAAACGAATTTTCGAAAAACTTGGATAGTATTAAACAATGTCAGAAGAAACTAAAAAAACAAAGATAGGTTATTATCCGGGCTGTGCAATCACAAAGTGTTCAACTTCTGAAGAGTACGGCACCTCGGTTTTGGGCGTCTCCCGTGTTATAGGCCCTGAACTGGTAGAGATCGATGATTGGAATTGCTGTGGCGCATCTTCAGGTCATGCGACTAACCATAAGCTGTCTACTGCCCTGTCAGTCAGGAATATCAGCCTGGCAGAGAAAGACGGTTATGATGAAGTCCTTGCCCCATGCCCCATGTGTTCTCAAAGACTGATTGTTTCTCAAGACGATGTTGAAAAAGATGAAAAACTGAGAGAAGAAGTAGAAGACGCTATAGAAATGCCAATCAGCAACAATGTAAAGGTTTCAAACTATCTCGAAATTGTCAAGAACTACAGCATGGATGAGATTGCAGAGAAACAGAAGAAAAAACCTGAGGGCCTGAAGGTTGCCAGTTATTACGGGTGTCTTCTGGTACGACCCCCTAAGATACTTAAATTTGACGACCCTGAAGACCCCAAGACTATGGACGAGATTGTAACGGCAATAGGAGCTGAAGCTGTAGATTGGGAATTTAAAACAAGCTGCTGTGGCGGCGGGTTTACACTCAGCAGAACAGATGTAGTAGTTAAATTAACTAATGATATTCTGGAAGGCGCTGCTGATGCAGGTGCAAATGCCATAGCTGTAGCCTGCCCCATGTGCCACGCAAATCTGGATATGAAGCAGAATAATATAGAGAAGGAGACTGGTCGCAGATTCAATATCCCTATCGTGTATATCTCAGAGCTTATTGGTCTAGCTCTTGGCCTGAATCCAAAAGACCTCGGAATGGATAAACACTTTATAGATACTGGTTCTGTCATTAACGCATTTTCAAATATAGAAAAATAAAACTCCTTTTTCCCCTCTTTTCTATCGAAAAGGGTAAAAAGAGAAGTTTTTAATAAAGAGATTATAAAAGGAGCATGAATAAGTGAGTAAGAAAATCGGTGTTTTTGTCTGTCATTGTGGTACGAATATCTCTGCTACCGTTGACGTCGAGAAAGTTGCCGAAGAGGCCAAGAAGAACAACCCGGGTGTTTCATATACAACTACCTACAAATATATGTGTTCAGACCCCGGCCAGAAACTCTTGCGAGACAAAATCAAGGAAGAGGGGTTGGATGGTGTAGTCGTTGCCGCCTGTTCCCCAAAGATGCACGAACATACATTCCGTAATGCCTCAAAAAAAGCAGGTATGAACCCATACCATGTTGAAATCTCAAATCTCAGGGAACAGTGTTCGTGGGTCCATCCGGACAAACCCACAGGAACAGAAAAGTCTGTCGATCTCGTAAGGATGATGACCGAAAAGACCAGAAAAGACAAATCCCTGAACCCAATTAAAGTGCCGGTAACAAAACGTGCTCTCGTAATCGGTGGTGGTATTGCCGGAATACAGGCAGCTTTGGATATTGCTGATGCCGGACATGAAGTTATTATGGTTGAGCGAGAAGCGTCAATTGGTGGCCATATGGCCCAATTATCTGAAACGTTCCCAACCCTCGACTGTTCACAGTGCATCATGACACCGAAGATGGTAGAACTCGCACAAAATGAAAACATTACGCTATACACATGGTCTGAGATAGAAGCGGTAGATGGTTACCTTGGTAATTTTGATGTCAAGATCCGTAAAAAAGCTAGATCGGTTGACTTAGATCTGTGCACGGGGTGCAGTTCTTGCTGGCAAGTATGTCCAAGCAAAAAGATCAAGAGTGAATTTGATATGGGACTCGGAAAAAGGACTGCTATCTATATTCCGTTTCCGCAAGCAATCCCCAGTAAACCTGTACTCGACAGGGAACATTGTTTACTGTTTAAGGATGCGCGTAAAAAGAATATTCCGCCAAATGATTCCAAGGTATGCAGAAAATGTTTAGACATATGTCCGATAGCACCCGTTAAGGCAATTGACTACACTCAGGAAGATGAAATTATTACGGAAAAGATTGGTGCTATAGTTGTAGCTACAGGTTATAAGGAACTTGATGATATAAGTATGTATGGTGAATATGGCGGTGGAAAATATAAAGATGTAATAACCGGCTTACAATTTGAACGTCTTGCAAGCGCTTCAGGCCCATCTGAAGGTGAAATACAAAGGCCTTCTGACGGAAAGGTGCCGGAGATAATTGTATTTATCCAATGCGTGGGATCAAGAGACCCGGCAAAAGGGTGTTCGTATTGTTCCAAGACCTGTTGTATGTACACAGCCAAGCATACCATGTTGTATAAACACAAAGTGCACCATGGACACGCATACGTCTTCTACATCGATATCAGATGTCCCGGAAAAGGCTATGAAGAGTTCTCGCTAAGGGCAATAGAAGAAGAAGGAGCTACATATCTTAGGGGTCGTGTATCAAGAGTTTATAAAAAAGGTGATAAACTTGTTGTACTCGGTGCGGATACATTAACCGGTTCAGTAGTAGAAATAGAAGCGGACATGGTTGTGCTCGCATCCGCAATGAAGGCACAGGATGATGCGGAGAAATTCGCGCAAAAGCTGAGTATACAGTATGACAAAGATAAATTTTTCTCAGAGATACATCCAAAGCTGAAACCGGTAGAGAGCAGTAGCGCCGGAATATTTCTTGCAGGAACATGTCAAGGTCCTAAAGATATACCGGAGACAGTTGCGCAGGCTGGCGCTGCGGCAAGTAAGGTACTTGCACTGCTATCGGCAGATGAGCTGGAACGTGAGCCAGTTGTCGCCAAAGTGGACAGGCTCCCTGCACCGATATTTTCAACCTGTATTGGATGTTTCTACTGTCAAAGGGTATGTCCTTACGGAGCGATTGAGTCGGAAGATATCAAGGCCAGAGACGGCAGTACAATAAAGACAGTTGCTAGGGTAAATGAAGGACTTTGCCAGGGATGCGGTTTGTGTGCGGCAACGTGCAGATCAAAGAGCGTTGAGTTGGCTGGATTTAACGACGAACAAGTCTACGCGGAAATTAATTCCGTAGAATTTAATTAAAAAATTACAATGTCTAAAGCTGAAGCTAAACCTGAAAATCAATTTGAACCAAAAATAATCGCCTTTCTCTGTAACTGGTGTACCTATGCTGGGGCTGACCTTGCAGGTACAGGAAGAAAAGAGTATCAGGCAAATGTACGCATCATTAAACTCCCGTGCACCGGAGGAATAGATCCCCTATTTTTGATTAAGGCATTTGAGCGAGGAGCAGATGGCATTCTTGTTTCAGGATGCCACCCGGGAGACTGTCACTACAATTCCGGTAATTACCACGCCAGACGCAGATGGAATGTATTCAGGCCACTGCTGGAATTCTGTGGTATCAATCCGGATCGAATTCAGTTCTCATGGATATCCGCTGCGGAAGGTGGAAAATGGGTGGAAACAATAAACGGGATAGTTGATGCCGTAAGAGAGCTTGGTCCGTTTGAATCGTATCAGAAGCTTAATACAATTGGCCCTGAAACTTCCGGTGGAGCAGCTGACGCATCCAGTGAAACGGGCTGATTAAATTAGTAATGTATGACAGGTGTACTAACCTACATCGATAGAATATGGAGATGAGTTGAATGATTGAGGAACTGAGAAAAAAAGCTGAGGAACTTCTGAAGAACGGCACGGTAAAAGTTGTCTTTGGGTACGGTGAGGGAAGTGTGCCTGAAAGGACAAGGCCGGTATTTATTACGAAACCCGAAGATGTAAACAAATTAACATGGAATAAGTACTGCGTCTATAACCTCACAACCTACCTCAAGAGACAGGAAACCAGGAAACTCGGAAAACCGGCATTAATACTTAAAGGATGTGATGCAAGGACGATTATCGTCCTCTTAAAAGAGTGCCAGATAAAACGTGAAGATGTGTACATCATTGGTGTCACATGTGATGGTGTAGGAGACCCACTTGCAGAAAAATGTAAGGCATGTGATGTCCATACTCCACTGATATATGATGATCTTGTTGGTGAGAAGAGAGAAAACAAGGAAGTCCCGTTCGAAGAGAGATACGCGGAACTGGATGAATATGAGAAGTTGGAAGAAAAGGATAAATGGGAATTCTGGCAAAAACAGTTTGAGAAATGTATCAAGTGTTACGCATGCAGCAATATATGTCCACTCTGTTTCTGTGATCGATGTATTGTTGAGAAGAATCAGCCACAGTGGATAGACCCGAGCGCGCATCCGCGTGGTAATCTCTCTTGGAACGTTACAAGAGCTTATCATTTAGCCGGTAGATGTATTAATTGTGAGGAGTGTCAGAGAGTATGTCCTGTAGACATCCCTCTCAACCTTCTGAACAAGAAGCTCGCCAAGGAAGCAGAGAAGAGTTTCGATTATCGGCCGGGCTATAACATAGATGATGAACTCGCGATGTCTACCTACAAAGAAGATGATGATGAGGATTTCTTCAAATAAAACAATTACCATAAAATTTTAATCATATATTTTCAATATAGATCGTGGAAAAAACATTAAATAAAAATAATTTTGATTCTTTCATAACAGGGTTAAAAAAACAAGGTTACAAGACTATTGCTCCTAAAAAAGATAATAAGCTTGTTACGCTGGATGAGATTCAGGATGCAAATGAAATCTCCCTTGACCATGTTATTACCAACAATTCTATAAAAGAATATTTCCTTCCAAAGACGGAAAAAATTCTATCTTATACAATAGAAAAAAATAAAGTTGAAATGAAGGAGCCTGAAGGCTTCGCTGTTAAGTCCGTCATATTTGGGTCAAGACCCTGTGACGCTTTCAGTCTGCCGGTCATGGATAAGGTCTTTAACTGGGATTGCGTTGACAAATTCTGGGTTGAGAGAAGGGAAGCTGTTACCATAGTAACTATTTCGTGTGATAAGTTCGATAGTTACTGTTTCTGTACATCAGTAGGTCTCGCCCCGGATGCAAAGCAGGGAAGCGATGTACTGCTTACCAAAATCTCTAACGATGAATATTTAGTTGAAACGGTAACTGAAAAGGGTGAAAATCTTGTTAAGGAGCTGGAATCTGTTTTTTCAGACCCGCCGTCAGGTACACCGGACCGACAGGTTGCAACAGTCGAAAAGAAATTTGACATTGGCAAAATCAAGCCGTGGCTTGATGATAATTTTGAACACGATGTATGGGATGAATTTTCTCACAAGTGTATTGGCTGTGGTGCATGCACATTTGTGTGCCCTACTTGTCACTGTTTCGATATTGTTGACGAGTGCTCGATGACAAAGGGAGACCGGGTAAAGAACTGGGACGGATGCCAGTTCAAGATGTTTACCATGCATACATCGGGACATAATCCAAGAAACACACAAGGCATGCGGTGGAGACAGAGGATTATGCATAAATTTAAATATTATGTAGAAAAATTTGACAGCACTCTCTGTGTTGGATGCGGAAGATGTTCAAGGGTTTGCCCTGCAGATATGAATATTTCTGAAATGCTTGAAATTATAGAAACCGAAGCCGGAAAATAAGGAATAAAGATGGATAATATATACAGACCATATCTTATGACTATCAGTGATATGATAGATGAAGCGCCCGGTGTAAGGACATTCCGGCTCAACTTCTCAGACGAAGAAGAAGGCAATAAATTTCAATACCAGACAGGACAGTTCGGACTCTATTCAGTGTTTGGTGCTGGAGAAAGCACCTTCTGCATCGCCTCATCACCTACAAGAGAAGGCTACATTGAGTGCACCTTCAGAGAGGCAGGAAGGGTCACCAAAGCGTTAAGAGAGCTGAACATTGGTGATACTCTAGGTTTCAGGGGGCCATACGGAAATGTGTTTCCCATAGAAAAATGGGAAGGCAAGAACCTTGTGTTTATTGCAGGTGGTATTGCATTGCCTCCATTAAGATCAGTTATCTGGAATTGCCTCGACCTTCGTGATAAATATAAGGATGTTACGATTATCTATGGAGCGAAAACAATTGATGATCTGGTTTATAAAAACGAACTTAAGGAGTGGGATGCGAGAGATGATGTTAATCTGGTTACTACTGTTGACCCCGGTGGAGAAACACCTGAGTGGACTGGCAAAGTGGGCTTTGTTCCAACCGTAGTGGAAGAAGCAGCACCGGACTGCAAGGACACAATCGCTATCGTATGCGGCCCTCCCATTATGATTAAGTTTACGTTACCGGTACTGGAGAAACTCGGTTTTAAACATGATAAAGTTTACACCACTCTTGAGAACAGGATGAAGTGTGGGCTGGGAAAATGCGGCAGATGCAATATTGGTTGTACTTATGTCTGCAAAGAAGGTCCGGTATTTACCGCTGAAGAAATAAGTAAGATGCCTGATGAATTCTGAAGACGTAACAATCATATCCATTGTAGGAAAGCAGAACGCCGGCAAGACTACACTAATCAGAGACCTCATACCAAAACTAAAAGAACACGAATACACGGTAGGGACCCTCAAATACAATATCAGAAAGTTTGATGTTGATCACGAAGGCAAGGACACATACAAGTATTTTCATTCAGGTGCAGATTCGATCGCGCTTACTTCGCATGATACGCTCGCTGTTGTAAAGAAAGTATCAAGTCCCCCCAAACTAAATGAAATTATCGAAACACACCTTAATGATGTAAGTGTTGTGTTGGTTGAAGGATATAGAGAGGACGATTATCCCAGGATCAGGTTAATAGATTCGCAGGAAGCAGAAACAGTTAATTCTAATTCAGATAACGAACTATTACTTGTAAAGGAAAACCCGGAAATCGGTCGTTTTTCAGCAAAAGACATTAATAAAGCCCTGGATTTTATAGAAACAATTTCCAAAAATATTTAATTTTGTAAAAAAATTACTTGAAAATTATCTGAAAATACTATATACAGACACTGGCATATAGACGGTGTCATATATAGCACCCTGTAACATTTCTTTAAATCTTGTCTTAGTTTTTTATATAAAAGGGAGGTGGTAAAATGAGTGCAGTTTTAGAAACATACTTTCAACATGTTGTGGTAGACAAGCTTAATGAAACGCTGTCTAAGCAGTTTGAGGAAATGAAGGATGACCTTCAAGTACTGAAGAAACTCCAGTCGGATTATACTAACCTTCGCATTGAACTGGAAACTCTGAAAAAGCGTGTCTCCGACTCTGGCAATGAAATAAAAGAGATATTAGCGAATAACGGAAGCAAGAGTGCTGTAGTAAAGACACCGGCACCAGTAAAGATAACAACAGGAGCAGTGAAACCGGTAGCTAAAAAGCCAGTGACAAAAAAACCTGCAATTAAGAAAAAAGCAGCAGCAAAGAAAACAACAAAAAAATAAGTTTTTTTAAATAGTTCCTGCTAATAAAGCGATAAGGAACAGTAATCTTTGTATAGAATCAGCCACTCCCTTTCTAATCGTGCTAACCAGTGCATCGGTTAACATTACCATATAACGGATGCCACACGGCACTCAGACTTTTATACAAAAGCTGCTATTTCATACCTGATGATATAGTGGTTTGATAATCTCGCCGAGTATATCAACCCGTAAATAAATCTACAAAATCAAATGTATCCACATCAACTAATCCTTTGTCGGTAAACTTGAGCTCAGGAACTACGGGCAGGGCTAAAAAACTTAAAGACATCAAGGGATCTTTCAGTTTTGAACCAAGTTTTCTGATTGAAGCGTTAATTCTTTCAACTTTCCGGGCTACCTCATGCAAGGATAATTCCGACATCAATCCGGCAATAGGAAGCGGCAACTCTTCAACCGGTTGATTATCTACAACGACCGTAATCCCTCCTCCGATTTTATTTATTCTCACTACCGCCTGGAATATGTCATCATCGTCGACACCAACAACGATGATGTTATGTGAGTCATGAGCGATACTGGTTGCTACAGCACCTCTTTTCAAACCAAACCCTTTTACCAGGCCTTTTCCAATTCTACCTGAAGCAGTGTGCCTCTCCACAACACAAATTTTAAGGATGTCGCGTGATGTATCAGAGACTATCCTTTCTTCTTGCAGCTTGGGTTTCAGGAGTAATTGACGGGTTACAATCTGCCCGGGAACAATCTTCATCACACGGCATTTCCCTTTGCCTTTCGGGTAAACAAATTCATCCCCTTCCAACCACTTGATATTTACTGAACTTCGTAAGACAGATTTAGGACGGAGCGGTTCCTCATAAACCGGCTTACCATTTTTTGCTACAAGTACCCCGTTTTTGTAAACAGCGTGAATCTTCAAATCATCAAAATTGTTAAATACTATCAGGTCCGCCAGCTTTCCGGGGCCAATAGCACCCAGATCACGCAACCCGAAATATTCTGCGGGATTAAGCGTAACTAGTTGTATAGCCGTCACCGGGTCTAAGCCCAGTTTTATCGATTTACGAACGACCCCGTCTATATGTCCGTGTTTTACAATATCAACTGGATTATGGTCATCAGTTACCAGCATAAACCTGGATTTATTTTCTGGCTTGACCAGAGGAAGGATATCGGCAAGATTTTTTGCCGCAGAACCCTCGCGTATCATTACATACATTCCCAGACGCAGCTTCTCCTGTGCTTCCTTCAGGTTTGTGGCTTCATGGTCTGAACTTATACCGGTAGAAATATACCCTGCCAGCGCTTTACCCGTCACTCCCGGCGCATGACCTTCCAGGCGCTTTTCTGAATAAATAGAAATCTTATCCAGTAAATCATGATCACAAGACAACACATTGGGATAGTTCATTACTTCACCCAGACCAACCACCCATTTCTCCCTGAGAAATGGGTAAATATCAAATGCCGACAGAGAAGACCCTGACGTTTCCATTACCGTCGGAGGAACGCAGGACGGCATGGTAAAAAAGAAATTCATCGGGTTGTATTTTGAAGATTCCAGCATAAAACGGATTCCATCATAACCAAACACATTAGCAATTTCGTGGGGATCAGCGACTGCCGATGTAGTACCTGACGGAAGGACCGCACGGGTGAACTCCGGAATGGTAACCATCGATGATTCCAGATGGAAATGAGCATCAATAAATCCTGGTGCAATATAAGCGCCTTTAAGATTTAGCCGCTTTTTCGCTTTATACCTTGGGCCAACCCCCGCAATGCGGTCACGAAAGATAGCAACAGAACCTTTTATTATCTCTCCGGAAAATACATTTATGATACGGCAGTTATCCAGACACAAGTCTGCCGGGGTTTTACCGGAAGCAACATCGATCAACTCCGCAATCTCTTTTTTACTTCTTCTGGTAAAAGGGCTTTCACTCATGTTTCTTATTTTCCACAGGTATAGTTAATCAATGGATAAAGTCAGTAGTATCCGGTTAGGTTTTTGTACGTAACACGTAGGGCAATCCTTTAGGTTTACTTTCGTACATTAAGAGCAAGACTACCCGCCCGTACCGAACGGGTACGTTCGGGCGGGAAGCCTTGCCCTACGTCTCTGCCGACGGTTCGGATATAAAAAAGCTGTACTCGCAAAAATCTAACCGGACGCTACTGACTTAATGCAAATACAAATATATTGATGAAGAGTGGATTTACGTAAATCCACTCTGTTTTTTACCGTAGTTTTATTTTACCTGATTTTAGCACCTAAAACTATTTTGGGATAAGTATATCTAGCCTGTTTTGTACCATTAACCCATGTCAATAGTGGTTATCGTTTATTATCGTCTACTGTCCGCACTAAATATAACATTTATATGTTTCGTCAACTCTGATAAATTGAAAGGTTTCCTTAGAATAAAGTCAACCTTTACGCCTTCCCCATTCAGCTTTTCTCTCCAACCGGTAATTATTCCTGTCTTAGGCTTATTCTCTAACTCACTCACGGCCTTAATTACGTCATATCCCGTGATATTTTGCATGGCCAGATCACACAATATAAGGTCATACGATTCAGTCTTTATTTTACCTATAGCATCAGCACCATTATAAACGGTTGTAACCTTCTGGCCACTTTCCGAAAGAAATTCATCCAGTACAGTACATAAGGCCACTTCATCATCTACCACCAGGATACGTAGATTTTTATGCTTTATTTCTTGTCCCGGCTCGGAAGTCGATTTTTGACTGGCCCCTTTAGAAGTAGTTGGGAATTGCAGAGTAAACGTACTGCCTTCCCCCAGCTTGCTTTCCACCTCTATTTTCCCACCATGCCTGGTTATTATACCATAAGCCATACTCATACCCAATCCGGTCCCTGCCACCAACTTTGTAGTGAAGAATGGGTCAAATATTTTTTTCATCACATCTCCAGGCATGCCTTCTCCCGTATCAGAAATACCTATGAATGCCGTATCATTATCACACCATGTACTAAACGAGATACTGCCACCTTCAGGCATCGCGTCAAGTGCATTGTTTATTATGTTTATAAATACCTCTCTAACTTCTGCAGGATTACACATTATAGATGAAATGCTTTTTACGCCTTCCGTGTCTATCTGATATTTTATGCCTCTGGACTGCGCTTCATTCTTCCATCTGGGTTTTGTAAAATCAATAGACTGGATTATCAAATCCCTAGTATCAAAAGATACGAATTCTTTGTTGTCCTGTTTTGTCTTGGTAAATGTAAGCATATTTCTGGATATTTGAGCTCCATCATCTACTGCTTTCTTAACAGTACGAAGTGCATCCATCAACTTTCCATGGTCCTTATAAGTATTCTGCAATAATTGCACATTACCAGAGATAATTGAAAGAATATTATTAAAATCATGGGATATTCCGGCAGTTATTGTCCCTATGGATTTTAGCTTTTCCGACTGAAAAAGTACTTCCTCCATCTTCTTTCGCTCAGTGATATTAATAATGATTCCTCGCAACCGTTTTGTATCATTGTCGCATTCGATTACCTGGATAACATCGTATACCCAGATAATACTATTATCTTCTGTCATCATACGATACTCAAGCTGATGGTCCTCTGATCTTTGAGTGTATTCCATGCAAAGCCTGACCGTCTTTTCCCTGTCATCCGGGTGGATGTGTTCACTCCAGAAATTCTCCTTGTACCATTCATCAATAGAGTATCCAAACAGCTCAACTGCATGGGAACCAATAAAAGTAAATTTCCCTGTTGATGGATCAAACTCCCAGGGAATCGTATTGGTTGTCTCTACTAACGTACGGTATTTCTCCTCTGATAATTTCAGTGTTCTCTCTATTTCCTTACGCTCGGTAATATCGTCCTTAACGGCAATGAAGTTTGTTATAACGCCTTCAGCATTTTTAACAGGTGAAATGGAGGCAAACTCCCAATAGAGTTCCCCGTTCTTCTTCTTATTACAAAATTCCCCCGTCCATTTACTGCCTGCTGTAATCGTCTGCCATAACTCTTTATAAGCTTTACGGGGTGTTTTTCCAGATTTTATGATACGTGGATTATTGCCAATGACTTCTTCAATACGGTAACCAGTGCTCTTTGTAAAGCTTGAATTTACATACTCTATCTTTCCATCAATGTCTGTAATCACTACTATACTAGAGCTCTGTTCTATGGCTTGATATAACTTGTGTAATGTCTCTTCGGTCTTTCCCCGCTCAACAATTTCTGTTCTGAGTTGCTCATTAGTCTCTTTCAGATTAGCGGTACGCTCACTTACCCGTGATTCCAGCTTTTCATTGAGTTCTTTTAATTTGTTCTCAGCCATCTTACGTTCACTGAGCTCCCCTGTAAGAAACAGAGACACAATGGTCAGGACAGCCATGTATGTTTGTAATAACAATAGAGAGTCATTTGTAAATTCCATGACAAACGGCCCATGACCGTTTATCGTAAACAATACGGCAATTACACTGCTGAGCAGGACCGTGTTAGTTGCTCCGAGTCGTCCAAACATGAACGTTGATAATACAATAATAGGTATTGTTAGATACTCCAGTCTATTTGATAATATAAAAGTATTTTGTTCTGATATTCCATAGGTAATGTACAATACACCCAGTAAGATGATCAATATGAAACAAGCGAGTAAGTATTGGTGGTACTTCCAGCTAATTGGTGTTTCTTTAACCCATGCCAGTACAACAGGCACTATGACAAGAGCGCCCACAGCATCACCAACCCACCACGTCCACCAGGTATATCCAAAGCTAGACCACTCTACAACATCTCCCGCGCAAAGACATAACACACCTACTGACGCACTTATAACAGTGGCCACCATTGCCGTAAGAGTTACAAATTTAAATACATTATGAGTCCGGGAGAAAGGATCATTGGTCCCAGAAAATCTAAGGATAAAGAAAGCTCCCATGATAGCTTCAAGGGTGTTTCCCGTCCCTATTCCGAAGGACATCAGAACCGATGTCGTTAATGGAACGTCATTCCAGATAAACGTTAAAGCATTTATCAAAAAGGCCCCTATTAAAATTCCAGGCCAGACACGGTAACCCCATAGGAAGATAACTGCTATTGCGAAACCTGTGGGAGGCCAGACGGGAGATGCGTTCGTCTGCTTAAATGCCATCAACAATCCGAGCTTAGCTAATATGAAATAACCTGCAACAATGACTAAAATTTTTATCAGATAGGATTTGTTAATTACCATAATTTTAAATTAGTAATAAGGAAACATGGACACCAAGTATAAAAGATTAATATCTGCATCCCACGTACATACAGTTACAAATAACAATAATGATGATGGATTAACCCGACCGCAATCGAAATTTGTTACATAAACATGGCCATCTCATCAAAAGAGAATTTTAGCGAAAGTGTATATAAAATAAAAGGCAATTATAGGTAATTTTGTTCTGATCTGTTTGTGCAACACAACTTAATAATCGATCTTTGGAATGCAGTTCATTAACAAACGATGATTACTTAGTTAAATGTGATACATATAATGGTGATACTCCACTTCTATAAATTGTGGCATAAAGAAAGTATTCTAAAATAATTGATCTATTCATTGTGATTTTTCAGATTACAAAAAATAATTTGAATAATTACACTTAATACTATACCCATTTCAATCTCCGACAGAGAAGAACCTGACATTTTCATTACTGCTGGATGAGCTTAGGGCAGTAGGGTAAAAATGTTTTAACACTCTTACGCTGTTAATAAAGATGGAAATACAAGCGTATTGATAAAGAATGATTTTCATAAAATTCCGGTTATAAATACCAAAGATGCACCCTATTCCGTACACTTGTCACAAAATATAAACATTTCTAAACCCACTCTGTTTTTTACAGTGGTTTTATTTTATCTGTTTTTATAGTATATTGTCTTAAGGATTGTAGCCCTTCTCTGTCATTTTGTAAAAACGGTAATCGGGAAACGGCATAAGGGCAACTATGAAATTACCAAACATAAACTTAATAATTATTTAATAAATCTTAACTCAAAAAAAGAATACCAATGAAAATATATTCACTACAGGATTTTATCAAATATCTCGATGCAAACGGGGAACTCATACGTATCAAAACTGAAGTGGACGCCAGGTTGGAAGCTACTGAGATCTCCGTCAGGGCGTTACAACAGGGAATGCCTGCCCTGCTTTTCGAAAACGTGAAGGGAGCGAAATTTCCACTGGCCATGAACGTCCTTGCCAGTGACAAACGAATTGAACTGGCACTGGGCAAACACCCTGACCAGCTTGGTGAGGAGTTGATTACGTTTATAGAAGATGCGATACCGCCAAATCCGAAAGTATTTTTCAAACACCCGGGAACAACCAAAAGGATTATCAGTGCCCTTCCCAGGATGACATACCGCCCCACCTCTCAGGAAGTAGTCAGCCAGCCGAATCTGGATGATCTCCCGGTTATAACCAGCTGGCCTGATGACGGCGGACCTTTCATCACACTGCCACAGGTCTTTACTTACGACCCGCATGACGGGAAACGAAACCTGGGAATGTATCGTATGCAGGTCTTCGACAACCAGACAACAGGCATGCACTGGCAGATACAGAAAGGTGGTGGGTTTCATTTTTATCAGGCTAAAAAAATGGGTGAGGATTTTAAGATTGCGGTGGCATTAGGTACAGATCCAGCCCTGCTGTTGGCTACCGTCGCCGCATTACCGGAAGGAATAGACGAAGTCATGTTCAGTGGGTTCCTTCGTGGCAGAAGGACAAGGATGACAAAAGGCAGAAGTATACCTATCAAGGTTCCTGCAGATGCGGAGTTTGTCCTTGAAGGCACGGTTCACCCCACGGAGTTGCGTATGGAAGGTCCGTTTGGTGATCACTTCGGGCACTATTCTCATGCTTCTAAATTTCCCGTCTTCCACATAAGTAAAGTCACGCACAGAAAAAACGCTATCTATCCTGCAACTGTTGTGGGTCGCCCCCCTATGGAAGATAAATATCTGGGGAATGCAACGCAACAGGTTCTCGGCCCGCTTATTCGACTGATTCATCATGAAATCCGTGAACTCTGGGCTTATTACGAAGCAGGGTTTCATAACCTGCTGGTAATTTCAATAGAAGAGCGTTACCAGAAAGAGGCGATGAAGACAGCCATCTCCATTATGGGTGAAGGACAACTCTCACTGACAAAATGTATTGTAATGGTTTCCGAAGAGGTCAATCCTCGCGACTTCAATGCTGTCCTAAGTGCGATCCGTGAAAACTTTGATCCAACATATGATTTTATCATGATCCCAAAAGTCCCGTTGGATACCCTTGATTTCACCAGTTACAAAATGAACCTCGGAAGCAAGATGATAATGGACGCAACAAAATCAGGAAACAGAGATAGAAAAAGTATTCCAACAAAATCGGAAATAGGCCAATTGACAAAGTCGATAGACAATCGAGTGTTAGATTTTGAGCTTCTTGGTGAGACGCTGTTAGTGGTTACGGTTAAGGATAACGGTAGAGACGTTGTTCGCAAATTAGTACAATCCAAAGAACTTGTCGGACCAAAGATCATTGCAGCTGTAAGTCCTGATGTTGATATTCGTAATCAGGAACAAGCCATCTGGGGCATATTCACCAGATTTGATGCGGAACGTGATATTATGTTTACCGAGGAAAAACTGGTAGGTATAAGCCCCCTGTTCAAAGGTAAGATGGGAATTGATGCTACATGGAAGAAAGGCTACCCCGCACCACTGGTAATGACAGATGAAATTATCAAAAAAGTAGATGAGCGTTGGGACAGCTACTGGAGATAAGTTAGGTCGCCATCGAGACAACACCTATCCTTCGACTCCGCTCAGGATGACGTAACATCGAGCGCTCACCTGTCCGCCAGTCTGTTAGGCAGAGAACTACGTCACACTGAGCGAAGTCGAAGTGTTATCAACATTGAATTTCCTATATATTAAATGAGTTAAGATTCAGTAGCGTCCAGTTCGATTTTTGCATATGCTACTTTTGTCATACCCGAGTGCTTTTATCGGGTATCTAAAGACCTGTTCATACTAGATTCCCGCTAGAAGAATGCGGGAATGACAGCTTTTGGACAATAAATGGAACATATGCAAAAACCTAACCAGTTGCTTCACAGAAATTTCGCTTGAAAATTGCTTTAAAGTGATATAAACCATGACTATGATATTGGAAATATAAAGATGCCGTGTATTTCTGATATCATAGCAGCTGTATATTTAACTGTTCGCCCTTCAAAATAAAAATCAGAACAATCTTCAAACTAAAGTCAGTCTTTTAAGGATTAATAATGGCCAAGGAAAAAGTGGCACCGAAAAACGATAAAGGCTTCGAAGAGTCTCTGTGGGATTCCGCAAACCGGCTAAGGGGCAGCGTCGAGTCTTCCGAATACAAACACGTTGTGCTGAGTTTGATCTTCCTCAAGTTCGTTTCGGACAAGTTTGAGGAGCGTCGAGCGGAGCTGATCGCGGAGGGCAAGGAGAAATACACCGATATGGTGGAGTTTTACACCATGAAGAATGTGTTCTACCTGCTGGAAACTTCCCGCTGGAGCCATATTCAGCAACACGCCAAGCAGGGCGATATTGCGATCAAGATCGACTCGGCTCTGACAGCGGTCGAAAAGAGCAATCCCTCGCTCAAGGGAGCCTTGCCGGACAACTATTTCTCCCGCCTTGGGTTGGATGGCAGTAAGCTCTCTGCCCTGATCGATGCGATCAACAACATCGACACCGTGGAGGATAAGGAAGAAGACGTGGTCGGCCGGGTCTATGAATATTTCCTCGGCAAGTTTGCCGCCTCGGAGGGCAAGCTGGGAGGCGAGTTCTATACGCCCAAGTGCGTGGTCAATCTGATTGCGGAAATGATCGAGCCCTATAAGGGCAAAATCTACGACCCCTGCTGTGGATCGGGGGGTATGTTCGTGCAGTCGCTCAAGTTTGTGCAGAGCCACCACGGCAATACCAAAGACATCTCGGTGTACGGGCAGGAGTTCACCTCCGCCACATACAAGCTGGCCAAGATGAATCTCGCGGTGCGAGGGCTTTCGGCCAATCTAGGTGAACTCCCCGCCGATACCTTCTTTAAGGATCAACACCCCGATTTGAAGGCCGACTACATCATGGCCAATCCACCCTTCAATATGAAGGAGTGGCGGGCTGCCGACGAGTTGGTCCACGACTCGCGCTGGAACGGCTATGAAACACCGCCCACCGGCAATGCCAACTACGCATGGATTCTCCACATGGTCTCCAAACTCTCCAAACACGGTGTGGCCGGCTTCGTTCTGGCCAACGGTTCCATGTCGACCAACACCACCGGCGAAGGCACGATCCGCAAAAAACTGGTGGAAAACGATCTCGTGGACTGCATGATTGCCCTGCCCGGGCAACTTTTCTATACCACCCAGATTCCCGTCTGCCTTTGGTTCCTTACAAAGAATAAGAAGGCCGACAGCGAGCGCGGCTACCGCAAACGCGAAGGCGAGACCCTCTTCATCGATGCCCGTAAGATCGGCTCGATGATCAGCCGCACGCAAAAGGAACTCGATTCTGACGACATCACAGCCATCGCCAAAACTTATCACGCCTGGCGGGGTGAGTCGAAAGACGGTGTCTATGAAGATAAGGCAGGTTATTGCAAATCCGCCACGCTTGCAGACATGCGAAAGCACGACTATGTGCTCACGCCTGGGCGTTACGTCGGTGCGGCAGACATCGAAGACGACGGCATCCCGTTTGAGACCAAGATGAACGAGATGAGCCAGGCGCTTTACGGCCAGATGGAGGAGTCTGCAAAACTGGATGAGGTGATTCGGAAGAATTTGAACCTTTTAGGATTTGGAGAATAAGTCATGATTGAGTACGACAAATTTAAAAAATCACTTAAACACCTTGAGTTACAGTTTGAAAATTATAAGGGGTTGGATACAACGCAGCCTGAGCTCATACAGGAAGCCGTTTCAGAGTCGGTCATCCAACGCTTTGAAATCTGCTATGACTGCATGTGGAAAGTGCTCAAGCGTTATTTGCAGGAAGAATTAGGAATTCCGGAAGTTCCCAACAGCCCTAAGCCGATTATTCGGCTGGGATATGAGAACGATCTTTTCGCTTCCACACTCGAACAATGGATCTCCTATGCAGATGCCCGCATTGGAACCTCGCATGATTATAGTGGTGAAAAAGCTGAAGACGCTCTGGGTCTGATGGGTGATTTTATCGATGACGCCATCGGCCTTTACCAAACCATGAGCGGGGAAACCTGGGAGTAGTTTAAAAATGAGCACTGAATTAAACAACATTGATTTGACTCCGAATCAGCGCAAGGCAGTGGCTGAATTACTGAAACGAAATATTCCCGATACGGAAGTCTGGGCGTATGGTTCCAGAGTTAAATTCACCTCAACCCCCAAGTCAGATTTGGATCTGGTGGCCTTTGCAACACGTGAACAGAAACAAGCCATTTCCAATCTAAAAGAAGCCTTCGAAGAAAGCAGCCTGCCCTTTCGGGTGGATCTGTTTATCTGGAACAAAGTCCCCGAGCAGTTTCATAAGAATATTGAAGCTGAGCGGGTGGTGTTGCAGAATGCGGCAGAAAAACGGGTTATAGGCAGTGAGTGGAAAGAAGTTCTGCTAAAGGATGTTTGCTCGAAAATTGGAAGTGGAGCGACCCCCAGAGGTGGAAATAGCGTCTACCTCTCAGAAGGAGAGTTCTCTCTGATTAGAAGTCAAAACGTTCGCAATGATTTTTTTGATCATAACGGTTTAGCATTCATAGAAAAATGCCATGCAGATAAACTCTCGAATGTCACTGTAGAAGAGAAGGACGTCCTTCTAAACATTACTGGAGACTCTGTTGCACGTTGTTGCCAAGTTGATCCAAGTGTTCTTCCAGCAAGAGTAAATCAGCATGTGGCCATAATTCGTCCAACATCAACAATCTTATATGCTCAGTTTTTAAGATACTATTTCGTTTCGCCTACGATGCAGAATGAGATGCTCTCAAAGGCAGGCATCGGTGCGACACGGAACGCATTAACCAAAGGGATGATCGAGAATTTTGAAATCCCACTCCCGCCATTCTCCGAGCAAAAAACGATCGCTCACATCCTGGGATCATTGGATGACAAGATTGAGTTGAATCGGCGGATGAATGCGACGCTGGAAGGGATGGTGCAGGCGCTCTTCAAAAGCTGGTTTATTGATTTTGATCCAGTATTGGATAACGCGATCCGTACAGGGACTCCTATACCGGATGAGTTTGCGGAACTGACTGAAGTTCGCCGGTCAATACTGGAACAAGAACAACCCTCACCTAACCTCTCCCAAATGGAGAGGGGAAATGGCGCTTCTCCCGCTGGGAGAAGCGGAGATGAGGGGCTCTCAGATAACATTCGTAAGCTTTTCCCCGCCGCCTTCCACCGCACCGAAGAACTGGGCTGGATTCCAGAGGGGTGGGAACGCAAACAATGGGGTGAAATTGCAAAACTCGAATATGGGAAAAGCCTAAAAGGATATCGCGACGGCAAAGGCACAATCCCAGTATACGGAACAAATGGGGCAATTGGTTTTACCGACAAGACGCTATGCAACAATGATGGAATAGTAATAGGGCGCAAGGGGGCGTATCGAGGTGTTCACTACTCACCAGTTCCATTTTATGTTATAGATACAGCTTTCTACCTAGTGCCTATCATGACATTGAGCAACAAATGGGCTTACTACGAAATATTACAGTATGACATAAACGGAATGGATTCCGGATCGGCAATTCCATCAACAAGTCGCGACGACTTCTATAGCTTATGGAGCACTGTTCCTCCATCTATCCTGCAAATAGAATTCGATAGAGTGGTCTCAGCATTTTACGAAAAGAAGAAATCAAACAATGCTGAAAACGCTTCGCTCACAAACCTCCGTGACGTCCTTCTGCCAAAACTTATCTCCGGAGAGCTTCGCATTTCCGAAGCAGACAAACTAGTTGGGGAGGTAGAACTATGAGCTCAGAATTCCGAAAAATAGTTGAGGCTGTGATCGTGGCTCAAAGAGGTTTGTATGAACAGAATCAGGAGTTTAATGAATACTATGATGAGATCACGGGCGCTACACTAGAGGGGATGAATCCCAGTGAGGTCCTCTTTAAATGCGATCAAATAAAGTATGAAACAGCTTTGGATGAATGGATCGAAGAACAGTTTAATCAAAATTTCGAACTGACCCTTGGGCTCCTAAAAGATTCTCTTATTCGTGGTCGAGTTGAGGCGCTGGTTCAGGTGCTAAAAAAAGGCAAAGTCGCTCCATTCGTTGGCGCCGGGCTTTCCATCCCCTGCGGAAAGAAGAGCTGGCCTGAAATCCTGCGCGAACTCGGTGCCCAATCCAAGAGAATAAATCAGAATGATTTGAACTCTCTCATTGAATTAGGAAACTATATTGAGGCCGCAGAAATAGTAGAATCCTGCCTCAAAACACGATTACTGGAATACCTTAGAACCTCACTTCCTGCCAGAGATATTAATGGTCCAATCAAGATACTGCCAGACCTTTCTGACGAGTGTGTTATTACAACAAACC
Organism: Candidatus Scalindua sp.; assembly: GCA_018670825.1. Lineage (GTDB taxonomy): Bacteria > Planctomycetota > Brocadiia > Brocadiales > Scalinduaceae > Scalindua. The sequence continues at coordinate 55,045 of JABHIW010000154.1, forward strand.
TGGATGACATTATTGAGAAAGTATATCGAAGTGCAAAGCGTTCGTTTGATGA
>JABHIW010000131.1 GCA_018670825.1 Candidatus Scalindua sp.
GTTGAAATGATGCCGCTTTACTCCTTTGAAAGGAGCATGATAGCATTGGAAATGCTCGATGCGTCTGCTGTTATTGTAGGAGCACCCACTTTGAACAACAACATCTTTCCATCGCTAGCTGATGTCCTGACATATATGAAAGGACTTAAGTTTAAAACACCATACGGAGCAGTATTTGGCTCTTACGGTTGGAGCGGTGAAGGGAACAAACTCCTCAGGGAGTATCTGGAAGCCATGGGCGTAGAAATAGTCGATGAGATAAAGTCAAAATTCGTTCCAGATGATAAAGTAAAAGAAGAGTGCTTTGAACTAGGGCAGGCAGTCGCTAATAAAGTAAAAGAATTTATTAAAAACCAATAGGAGAAATTTCATGAATAAGTACGTATGTGATGTATGCGGATATGTATACGACCCCGCAATAGGTGATCCAGACAATAACGTTAATCCAGGAACAGCTTTTGAGGATCTTCCAGACGACTGGACATGTCCAACTTGTGGTGCTGGAACAGAAAGCTTTTCCCCTGAATAAACCTAAGATTCATGATCTATCATTTGACCTGTGACCTGCTGTCCCTCACAAATATTCTCATTTGCGAGTGGATCAATTTCATAGTTTAACAGTGTTTTCCTAACTCTATTTCCTTCACTATACATTCAGCTAGTTTGTCAGCAATCTTTTGGCTCAGTTGTGGTCTCACATAGTTCCGAATATTTATGCTTCACTCAAGGTCTTCGTTACAATTTCCAAGGCCAACTTGCAATCAAAGACCAAGCGACCCTCAAGACTGGGTTGCTCAGCTTTTCCGTTAAGTGCGTTTTGTGTGCACAGTAGAGCCTCATTTGACTGTTGCAGGTTTTCTGAGCGTCGCATTAAGAGGTTGTGTAACTTCCACCTGAACCATCGTCTTTCATCGCAACTACTGAACATATTGTCTGCAACAAAATAGATAAGTTTACCTTCTCCTAAGAGCTCCTGCTTTCCTTGTTCAAATACATTTAAGGAGGCGGTGCTTAGGTCAATCACCACCGCTACTTCTCTCCCCTGTACAAAAAAATCACCTGTGGTGGTGTCCCACAAGGTAATATTCGTTGTCATAGAATTATCCACCTTTTTGAATTGGAATATAGAAAAGAAAGGGTTAAGCCTTCCCCTCACTGCATTAGGGCAACTAGTCATCGACGGTAAAGTAATTGTCAAGTAAGCAGATCAAAACAGGAAGTAAATCACACTCCCCGTTCTGGCCTTAAACCTAAGTAAACCACAACCGTTAGAACTAAACAAAAAAACTCTACCTCTTCTTTTCCTTGCTCCCCGCCTGAATGATGAAGTCGCCAGCCCGGATGAATGGCAGGGACAAGCAAGGGGTCACTGGTATTAATTCACGGGCAATCAGGACAGTGGTAAACACCGATTACCGTCACCATAATTTTTTGAATTCTTCACCAGCCTTGATTAATTCTTTTACCATTGGCGGCTCTAAAGGCGAATGCGAACCATTTGGCACAATGATGAGTTTTGAACCTGGGAGGGATTTATGCAGGTCGTAAGCGGATCGCATTGGACAGATAGTATCATAGCGACCTTGAATGATAGTTAACGGTATATTTTTTATTTTATTTATATTCCGGAAAAGACCGTTTTCGGTTTCCATGAAGAAATTATTTAGCGTGTAGTAGCATTCGATTTTTGCTATTGCAACCGTACGTTCTTTTGTTAAAAAAGAAGAAGTCTCCTTCTTGTCAGGAATCAGAGTCATTATGGTACCTTCCCAATATGCAAAAGCTTTAGCTGCTTCCCGTGAAACTTTTCCGGTTTTTGAATTAAGTCGTTTATAATAAGATTTAATTATCTCTTTCTTTTCTCTCTTATTTAAAATCGAAATGAATTTTTCAAATTCATCAGGCCATATCTGACCTGCACCTCTTTCAGAAAAAAGCCATTCAATTTCGGAAGCACGTGCGGTAAAAACACCTCTTATTATTATTCCTTTCACACTTTCAGGATAACATCGGGCGTATGCAAGAGCGAGAGTGCTGCCCCAGCTTCCTCCAGTTACTATCCAATGTTTAATTCCTAGACATTTTCTGAGTTTTTCTAAATCCTCAACGAGGTGCCACGTTGTGTTTTCACGTAATTCAGCAAAAGGTGTGCTTTTTCCTGAGCCACGCTGATCAAGAAGAATGGTACGGTAAAATTTTGGATCGAAGAATCTACGATAATCCGGATGGATGCCGACACCCGGGCCCCCGTGTAAAAAAATTACCGGATTGCCCCGGGGTTTGCCTACTTCTTCATAATATAACGCATGAAGTTTTGAAACTTTTAGAAGGCCGGAATTATACGGCTTCTGTAGCGGATATAGTTTTGCCCTCATTACTCGACTCCTCCCAATGCTGGTAATATCATGGCTGAAAGTGTTAAAATCGCTTTTAAGGCGGTGATCGTTTCAATTGTAATGACGTTTACTGGATAAGAGAAATCATCTATTGCACTTAATTTATAACCGATAAATTTCTGAATATTTATTATTCAGGTAGTCAAGGTAATCGTCCGGGCCAGGATCTTTTCCGGTTGTATTCCTTATTAATTCCTTAGTCAGGTACCTTTTACCGTTACTCCATATTTTCTTGTTGAGCCAGGATATCAGTTCATCAAATCTGCCGTCACCTATGTTAATAGCAAGATTTGGAATATCTTTTTCTGCTGCTGCAAATAATTGTGCGGCGATCATACTGCCTAAGGTATACGTGGGGAAATACCCTATGTTACCCCCGGACCAATGAATATCCTGCAAAACTCCCAGAGAATCGCCAGGAGGAACAATACCAAAATACTCCCTGAATTTTTCATTCCAGACTTCCGGAAGATTTTTAACACTAATCTTTTCCTCCATCAAACCAAGCTCTATTTCAAATCTGAGAATAATGTGTAAACTGTACGTTAGTTCATCGGCCTCCGTTCTAATGAAGGATGGTTCAACTTTATTAATAATTTTATAAAAGTCATCTAATTCAATATCCAGGTCATATGATTTCCTTAATTCAGGAAAGAATTTTTTCCAGAAATACTTTGATTTTCCAACATTGTTTTCCCACATTCTGGACTGGGATTCATGAACACTCATTGAGCAATATTGACCAAGAGGCGTGCCAAAAAATTCTATAGGTAGATTATGCTCATACATTCCGTGACCAGCCTCATGAATAGTTCCGGAAATTGCGGACCACCATCCGGCGTTGTATCTTGTCGTTATTCTGCCATAGCAGGCAGTGAAAGGATGCGCTGAAACATCTAATCTTCCTTTAGAAAAATCATAACCAATTGCTTTCGCTATATAATTATTAAATTTACTCTGTTTTTCAAGAGCGACATCTTTGATAAGCAAAGAATCATCAATTTCCCGGTCCTTAATTTTAGCAATGAGAGGGACTAAATGTTCTTTTATCTTATTCAGATGATTCCGGATCTCCTCTATAGATATGTCCTGCTCATATTCTTCCAGTAAAACTTCATATGGATGAGTGTTCGGATCTATATATTCTGCAACTTTCCTGGATAATACAAAAACTTTCCCTAAATGTGATGAAAACAATGTATAATCATTTTTCTTTCGAGCTTCTTTCCAGGCTTCCACACCTTTAATTCTGGTATCTTCCAATTCCTGCACTAGTTCGTTCGGAACATTTTTTGCTCGTTCAGAAGCTCTTTTTATTTCTCGGATATTTGCTGCCTGATCCGAATTGAAATTCCCCTTCTCTAAAGCAACAAGAAGACCTCTTATTTCATCACAAGTCAAAATATCGTGCCCTAAAGCAGCTAGAGTAGAACTTTGCCGGGCTCTTATAGGCAACGCTCCTTCCGGCATCATAACTTCATGGTCCCATTCCAGCACTTCTGAAATAGATTCTAAAATAGCAGACTTTTTATAGATTTCTAATAGCTTTTCGTATTCACTCATGAAAATTAAGTCCTGGAAGTAATAAAACAGGTTTAAATGTTGTCATTATCAATTCTTTAAGAGAACTCTACATTCCAACTCCCCACCGGTAGCCTGAAATTCAGCGTTCATAATAATGAGAACTGAAGTTTTTTATTATTGTTGTTCTGGCAAAAAGAGAATCTGCACGGTATTAGTGCCCTTCCAGAAGATCATAATCTGAAAAGTTCCTGAAAGGACACAATTGGACGTTACAAGTAGAATGTAAATCTACCCACCATTGTAGTAACGACTCATCGGAAGGAGAAATTCATTCTGTTTATTTAAATTTCTCCAGATCATATAAGAGACGACAAACATCATATTGCCCATTTTTCATCTAAAAACTTCTTAAGAATTTACTATGCCTTAAATGCAATATTTAAGTTCATTACATTATTAGCAAGTCAAAAGATTAAACAATACTTATCTTCTTTTTTTGGGTTTAAAAAACCTTATATATTTTACCATGGCCTTAATCTCTTCCGGGCTCAGCTTGTGCCCTTGTTTTGGCATTTTCTTCTTTCCGTCAGTTATAGACGTAATCAATTGCTCATCTGTTACGGAATCCTGCCATTCGAAATCAGTAAAATTAGGAACTTCCAATTTCTTTCCTCTCTTTGTCCCCTTACCGTCTTTCTCGTGGCATTTTCTACACTGATTTTCATATATTTTTTTGTAATCTATCTTACCGGCATAGGTATCTGATATGTTAAATTGAACTACAGAAAAAAACAGCAAAACCACAAGGCCATAAAGGACTCTATTCTTCATCTATTTTATTCCTCCATTAATTATAGCTATAGTTTCTAAATTGAATGTCTTCTACTACTGAGAGCACAAGATAGTTTACATGCCATTCCAAATAATCTCATGCTTCTGACACAAAATGACATAACCGTAAGCTTCTTTGTGCTCTCAGCAGTAATATAATGCTTCCTGTATTACTCTAATTTATTTTCCAAATCCCCTTATGACAGGAACCAGGGCATGCATCTCTTCTGAAGAAAGTTTATCCTGAAATGGCATCATCTTGTCTTCGGTTCCATGTGCAATCTGCTCCACAATCTGTTCATCCGTTATACCATCCTGAAATGCTTTCTCGTTGAAGTCACGCGCGCCAAGCCCCGACCCCAAATCCGTTTTACCGGAACCGTCTTCACCATGACATAAAACACAATGACTTGTGTACAAATCCTGTGCATCGATATCATTGGCAATTATTTCAGGTAAAACTAAATACCCAATAGCAGCTTGTAAGAAAGCTATAATCAACATTCTTTTCAACATTTCTTTCCCTCCAATAATTATTAAAAAACTAGTATTCACAGATAACCACAAGATTAAGTCCCGTATTACAGCATCTAAGTTATTGCCGCTACGGTGAACTATTACTTTCTCCTGATTATTCCGTCTTTATCTGGACCTTACCTTCCCACAGGCCGTGTAGATTGCAACGGCTAATCGCCCTTAACGTAGAATCGAGCCCATGATGGCCCAGTTTTAGAGGAATTGTCACCTCGGGCTTTGTCATTCCCGGTGCAAAATCAAATCTAGCCAGATATACATTGCCTACATAAAATTCAATCCACTGTATAAAATGTTCATTCTCATTCGGATGTTCAATTTCTCCAACCGTAATTTTAACATCGTGAAACTCACCTGCCTTTATAGCAGACGGCACCGTGATAACGGGCACATGTTTTTTAGCTACCGGTGAATCCGGTTCTACATCTTCAGGCTTATTTAACTTACAAAACAACGCTTTTTCATTTGACATTCATTATACTCCAAAAAAGATTATAACTCCTTGAACTTTAAAAAACAACCTTGCCTCAATTACAAATTAACCACCAGACTGTCTCATCCAGTCCGGCCAGTCCGGCCATGGATCTCGAGAAACTGCATGGCAGGCAAAACATGCCTTGTTCAGCATTTCATCTAAACTTTTATAGGTTTCCACGATATCCTTATTACCGGCAGTTTCAGCAATATTTCTTGAAGAATCTATAGTAATTTGCAGGTATTTTTCAAATTCAGCCTTCATTTCTGCGGCAGCTTTTGAATCACTACCAGATTCTTTATACCAACCCCCAGCATTCCCATGCACTGCAAAGAACACCTCCATAACAATTTCACAGTTTTCCGCAACTGCATTAGCCTCTCGGGCGACTGCATGGAAATCACCAACCATTATCGCATCCAGTATTTTGGAAGTATGGGCACTGATTAATCGCATCACAGCGCGTGTAGGCGAGGATTTACTACTATGGATATTCTTTGCTGCTTCCACTTCCTTATCATATCCAAACACCTTACTACCATTCCAACCGTAAGTGACAACCCCGGTGGTTACAACGAACGAACAAAGTGCGACTATAAATACTTGACTGATTTTTCTCATACACAACTCCTTTCAGAATATGGATTAAAAAATAATTATTAATGAAGCTTGAAACGTGCCATCTGCCTGTTATAGAGCAAGTCAAAAGACCAGTCCCACAATGCACGCGACAGCTTTTCAATAATCAGCAAATGTCTTAAATAAGTAAGCTTCCAACTAAACCAGGCAGAGAACCCTTTTAATTCAAATTTACCAATTAAATTTGCTACACCTTTCCTTTCACCAAGGGATACTGTAGACCCCAGAAATACATACTTGAAATGATGAAGCTTTGTTCCGTTAAAGTGCTTTACAATATTCATGGCAGCAGTCCTGGATTCCTGTACTGCAACCTGTGCCGTCTGCATTAACGGGTTCTCTCCTTCTTTCGGCATAAAACAGGCATTATCTCCTAAAGCAAAAATTTCAGGCCTATCTATTGTCTGTAAGAAAGAATTTACTTTTACCCTGCCATCTGAATTTTCTTTGAGAGGTAAACTTGCCACTAAGTTATTGGCTTTTACTCCTGCAGCCCAAAGAATATTGTGTGTGGGGATAGAGATCTTTCCATTTAATTCAATGGTACAGCCAGTTATTTTTGTAACTTTCGTTGAGGTCATGATCTCTATTTTGTTTTCTTGAAGATGTTTCATGGCATACTTCACCAGGTATGGGTCCATATTTGGCAATATCTGGTCCATAGCTTCTACTAATATGATTCGACAGTCGCGGTTAAACTTTACGAACTCAAATTCTTCTGCTAAAACATTTTTACATAGATCATGTAACTCCACTATATATTCTGTTCCAGTAGCACCAGCGCCTATAACAACAAATGTTAAAAGTTCTTTTTTAAGTTGCAGATTATTTGTTTGATTTGCCAGTTCGAAGCATTCAAGTATCCGTGCCTTAATTTCTTCTGAAGTTTTTATACTACTCAAGGTATATGAATACTTATCTGCACCGGTAACACCATAAAAGTTCGGGTCGCTTCCCATTGCAAGTACCAGGTAGTCGTATCGAAATGCCTGTCTTCTGTCTGAAATAAAATCTGCCTTATTAATATATGTATGGTGATCATATTTGGGGGGAGTGTCACAATTGGTACAGTTTGTACATATCTCCACAGTCTGATTCTTCAAATCTACATCCTTAATTTCACCTTGATGAAATTCAACGTTTTCTTGATTAAACAGCATACGCAATGGCCTTTTGATGTGATCTGAATGAATAGAAGCAGTTGCTATTTCATGTAAAAGTGGAGTAAAAAAATGATAAGTATTTCGATCTATTAAGGTAATTTTTACATTTGGGATTTTTCTAGTAAATCTCAGAAGATATTTAGCAGTACATACACCGCCGAAACCTGCGCCTAATATCAGAATATCCGTCTGTTCTTGTCGCTTTTTCATCTTAATACCCTCTTATTCTTTGAGTATTAATAATTTGTTTTCTAAAAAAATATTTTAAGCTTTGGCCAACGACAGACATTCCCCTGGAAGCCCTTATTACTTGCCTAGCACTTTTGGTGCCTCCAGGTGAATCTCTATCAAATCAACATCCTTTTACTCCAATTAGTTGGACTAAAGTAAGTAATTAATTTACCCTAACAAATGAAGTAACCAACACAATCCTTTTAGTCCAGAACTTATTATCAACTATTTTAAAATTGCATTTAATGTAATCGCCTGCCTTAAGATAATCGATTCCGATTTTGTCGCCTTCCTGGAACTCAGAACCACCTCTGGCCGATACGATATCAATGCTTACATTTCCCTTATAACATACTGCATCTTTATACAGATTTAATATATCGTCTCCGATAAGCTCACAATTTTCAAATGTTATCTCCATTTTATCCAGATCAAAGTTTTTTATTTTACCTTCAATTACTTCGTGATTTACCGGTTCGCCCGCTGAATTAACATGCCAGTCAATGACGCTCCAACCGTATGCATTAAATCCAATCGAAAAAACTCCAAAAATCACTATCAACATTATGGGTTTTATCATCCTATACATTGTTAAACCCTCCCTTCATACTTCTGCTTTTATTGTTCAATGACAATTTCTGTCTCTTCATATTAAAACAAATTATTCCTTCAAATATGTTCCCACATACAATTATTATTATTTATAATTTCGTTTATTCGCATTAACGAGTTTAAAGCAGTTCAATAAAGCTCATTAATTAACGATTCTACACCCTTAATGCTTGTCTTTCTTTTAATCAGTGGAAGATCATTTGGTTTTATTAAATTATCCAGATAAGTCCTTCGGGAATTTTTGTAAATTACACCTATCGGTATTTTATCTCCCCATTCACTTGATTTTTTATATGATTTTGATTTGTCTGAAGGATTATAAGAACTGCCAAGTTGGTACACTCTGTCACTGTACCACTGGCAAGTATTAACATGGTTAAAGGAAACACACGGCTGGAGTACATCAATGAGTGAAAAACCGGGAGTGTTTACTCCTTCCTCAATTAACTTTGAAGTAAACTCTATCTCCTTTGAGAAACTTCTCGCTACAAACGCCGCATCCAGAGTAATCGCTATCTGCAATGGATTAAAGGGAATGGTAAATACACCATCAGGCTGAGTTTTAGTTACCATTCCCAAATCAGAAGTAGGAGAGGCTTGTCCCTTGGTAAGGCCATACACCTGATTATTATGGACTACTAAGGTGATATCTAAATTCCTGCGGATCGCATGTATGAAGTGGTTGCCACCTTCGCCATAGATGTCTCCATCTCCACTCGTAACAAGCACCATGAGTTTGTGATTTGCCACTTTAGCGCCAAAGGCCGCCGGCAATGCCCTGCCATGTAAACCGTCAAAACCATTTGTGTTTATATAATGAGGTAGTTTTGCCGCCTGTCCGATTCCTGATACAATAAGCACCTCATGTGGTTTCTTCCCCAAATTCATCAGTGCGTTTTCTACCGATGAAAGTATGCTATAATCTCCACATCCCGGACACCACGCCCTCTCACCAGAAGAATGAAAATAGTTTCTTGTCGTCATTTCTGCCTCTTTTCAAACTTTTCGATTATATATTGCACATTGAATGGACGCCCATCGTACCTCAGAATAGGTTCTCCTGTGTTTATCTTAATTTCCCTCTTAAGTAAACGATTGAATTGTGCCTGATAGTTATTTTCAACGACACGGATATCCTTCCTCGATTTCAAGAGCTTAATTGATTCCTCTACAGGGAATGGCCAAATCTTATTATAGTGTACCATAGCCACGCTATTTTTCTTCTCAAGCAAAGTATCTATTGCTTCTCTGACAGCACCATACGTAGACCCCCATGATACAAAGATTCTTTTAGCATTTTTCAGGCCATAATATTGCGGCCCATAAAATTCTTTTTTCATACCGTTAATTTTTCTAAAGCGTTTTTCTGTCAATTTTTTTGCAACAACCATATCCTCAGAAATATGACCATCTTCAGTATGTATATGGCTATCTACAATAAAAGCAACCTTATCCTGTCCATAATATGCCAAAGGGGATACTCCGCTCTTCGTATCTTTGTATCTAAGGTAAGGTTTCTTCAGATTACCGCTTTTTACCATATAGCTTTTATATTTGACTTTGTTTTGGTTTAACTTGTCTAAAGTAATACCGCTGTCAACCAGATGCTGATCTCCGAGTATAAAAACGGGCACCTGATATTTTTCGGCAAGATTCATTGCGTGAATGGAAGTATAAAAGGCTTCTTCCGCGGTACTCGGAGCGAAAATAAAACGCGGAAATTCACCATGGCCAATATTCAAGACTAAGTCAAGATCCTCCTGTGCAGTACGCGTTGGGAAACCTGTTGCAGGCCCCGGCCTTTGCATATTTGCTATCACTATCGGAATTTCAGCAGCTCCCGCCAGACTGATACCTTCACACATCAGGGAAAGGCCACCACCCGAAGTTGTAACTGCGGCGCGCACACCTGCGGCCCCTGCTCCCAACACCATATTGCACGCAGCTATTTCGTCCTCTGCCTGTTCTGATATTATGCCAAATTTCCTGGCCTTGCCGGTTATATAAGTAAATATCCCTGTAGAGGGAGTCATTGGATACGCACTGATAAACCGTATTCCACCGGCAATCAACCCGATAGCTATCGCCTCGGCTCCATTTATCAGCATTAGGTTTTTCTTTCTTACCTTACCAATATGAATATTAAGAGTTTGATATTTTTCTGAAGTATACGTATACCCTGCTGTGGCCGCCTTTATGTTCCCTTTGGTTTGTTCAAAAGACTTTTTTGCGAAGCTGGCTTCAAGAAATTTTACAAGTTCTTTTAGATCAAGTCTCAAAAGTGCAAACAGAGCCCCTACTGCCGCGGAGTTTACATAAACGGAACCACCACTTTCCCTAGATAGTTTTGCCAGGGGAATCGCGATATCCTGAATCTTCTTTGATTTTCTTACTTTTATGGTATCTGAATCGTGGATAATGATTGCCGGATCGGCTAAGTGCTTGTAGTGAACGTCCACACTTTGTTGATCGAGTGCAACCAGTAATTGGGGGGAAACTCTTGTAGAATATATCGGCTTGTCACTCACACGAACATTGGTGAAATTATGACCGCCACGAATTCTGGACATATAGTCCTGTGATGTGAACAGATGGTAACCGTTTCGGGCAAGTACTTTGATGAGAACAGTGGCAATTGTCTGCAGCCCCTGCCCTGCACTTCCTGCGATGGTGATATTAAAATCAATAGGCATCAAAACCCCTTATCGATACTGATAAAAATATACCTGATATCCAAATTTATTATCGATATATTACATACCATTTTATACAAAAATCCTTACACGCCACATTCCTTATTGAGGGAGCAGAGGACAAAGTATCCAACAAACCACGTTTGCCTTCTCCACGGAAACTTATAATACGCTCGTCCTAAAAGCAGTCCCTCTTTAATCTTCCTTACCTCATCCACCAACCCGAAAGTCAATGAATGATATGATCGGTAATCCAGAGCAAGACAAGGTTTATCGTCAACATATGTGTTTTTAACGTAAGTATCAAATCTGAAAAGCTGCGGAAAATATCTGCTTTTAAACAAATTTACACCATGACCTTTTTTACCTTCATCAAAAGGAGTAATAAACTTCTTGCCTGTCCACTGTCCCAATGGACTCTTAAAGATAATTTTAATCACACATTTTAACCACCATGGATTTTCAGGATTCAGAGCAAGAATCACCCCTGCAGTTCCACCTTCAAGCTCTTCAAATATTGGCAACGCTTCCGTATTAAATAACGTATCTAGATCACTGCTTGGACTTTTTTTAAATTGCTCAATGATTGCTATTGCTTCGGTTTCAGAATATCGCATATCTTGATAACGTAAATCAACCGGAATTGTTTAAGGCATTTCTTTAGAAAAGATAAGAATAAAAAAAGGCTTATTTACATGTAAAAAAACCATGTGTATAAGCCTTTTAAAGAGATTAACCCTGAAGGATAATCTGACGTAACGGAAGTCCTTTAATCCTTTTCAGACAATCTTTTAACGCCTCTTCAACGGAATCTCCTAACCCAACGTAATCAGTATTGCTACACTCCTTACTAATCAGGCTGGGAACTGCAATGAAAGCTCCTTTAGCCGAACCACCTATAGGCTCTCTAACATTGATAAAAACTCTCTCTTCATCTCTCTCCAGTTCATATTGATGTATGCGTGATAAAACGTCATCTTGATCCAGGATTTCTACTGTATTTTCCATATCGTCTCCTCTATTCTGATTTATTAAAAGAGTAAACAAACACAACACCTCATTATACTTAATAATAGAAACGACAGCGACTATTTATTTCTACAGGGATGTAGGACATAAACGCTACCGCAGCAGTTCCTCTGTGCAAGTATAGTATATTTTATACCATTACTCTGTAAAACCTTCATTTACTCATTTATACACGGGCAAGATTTAGAAAGTTTTGTGTTTTTTTCTGATTGACATGGTATAATCCATATTTATAGTGTTTATTACCGCACGCCTTTAAAGTTCACTGTTGACCTTTAGGCATAGTATAATGCGCATTTCTTATGACTTAATAAACTTTCACCACTTGAATGTTCGTTTCTCAGGTCAAAACATTATTATGCCATAGGTATCACAACAGTACACATTCTCATATATACACAGCAATATCGCGTTAAAGTGCTGCAAAACAAAAAGTAATAACAGATTAAGTAGAAATTTATTGTTAGAAAGGAAAACCAAAATGAAGATTTATGTAGGAAATATGTCTTTCGACACCACAGAGGAGGATTTGCAGCAGGCTTGCGCAGAATTCGGCAAGGTTGTATCCGCTGCAATTGTAAAAGACAAGTTCAGTGGCCAACCAAAAGGGTTTGCATTCGTAGAGATGTCCTCAGTTTCGGAAGGGCAGGCCGCAATAGCTGGACTTAATGGCAAAGAGCTGAAAGGAAGAGAATTAAACGTGAATGAAGCCCGTCCTCGCACCGAGAGTTTCAGAGGAGGGAGTACAGGTGGATTTGGTGGCAACCAGGGAGGTTTTGGAGGTGGTGGAAGTGGTAAAAGGGAATTTGGCGGTAGCAGGAGATCTTATGGTGGAAACAAAGGAGGCGGTAGCAAGGGTGGCTATGGCGGTGGTGGTAAAAAAGGATTTGCCGGAGGCAGAGGAGGACGGGGAAGGTAACAAATTGTGATAGAGTCGCTATAGCGCTTATCATGCTTTATACCGCATATCCAAGGAAACTATCCTGACGAAGGAAGTACAAACCGTTCAAGGCCTTCCTTATAACCTGAACCTGACAATTGAATACTATGCTTAAAAAGTATAGATTTGGATTCAAGTGAATTTCAGAGAAGGACACAACGATAGAAAAAGTTAATTAACCCTGTTAAGACGCTATACTCATCTCAAAATGGTTTTTGGATTAAATCCAAAAACTAATTTTGCCCTAGTAAAATCCTCGGAGTTTTTTGCCTGCGGATAATTGCCCGCCTGAACGACTTGTCGGGCAGGCAACCAAGATTTGATTTTTTTCTGCCCGGTCATTCGTCAGCCCGACGCATTCTGACGGAGACGGGGAGAAAGCAAAGGGAGATACCGCGATTTGCAAATAACGAATTATTAGTAAACACAGAAATTAAAGAAGAAAAAATCAAACATCTCACGCCTGTTATTCTCCAGAGAACTCATCACCTTATAACTTGAAAAAATTTTGTATTTTTTATATAAAAAGTGTATATTCATTTAGGTATTAGCTTGTAATATTTCACGCTATGAAACGATAAAATGGAAATACAAAACAGAGAAAATGACACTTTTGTCTCAACCGATAAATTAGACAGAAAGTGGATAGATATAAACATCCCCTGTAGCGCTGCCTGCCCTGCCTTGACAGATATTCCGGGTTACATCCAGGCTATTAAAGATGGTGATCACAAAACAGCATACCGTATCAATAGAATGGAAAATATACTGCCTGGTATTTTGGGCCGTGTTTGTGATCGCCCCTGCGAGCCAGCATGCCGGCATGGCTGGGATGAACTTGGCGATCCCGTGTCAATATGTTTCCTTAAGCGTGCGGCGGCTGATTATGGGATGGAACCAGTAAATCCGAAAATTAAATCTAACGGTAAAAAAATCTGCGTAATCGGGGCAGGCCCGGCCGGATTGACCATAGCCAATGACCTGGCCTTAAAGGGATACCAAGTAACAATACTTGAACAATTTGACCAACCCGGAGGAATGTTGCGTTATGGTATACCTCAATTCCGGCTGCCGTATGATGTGGTCGCTGAAGATGTAAAATCAATAACCGATCTGGGTGTAACGATCAAAACCAATGTCCGGGTTGGAGACGTCAAGGAGATTGTAAGACTGAAAAAAAGTTATGACGCGGTTATACTGGCAGGTGGATGTGCAAATTCCAAACAAACCAACATTCCCGGTATTGACAGTAAAGGTGTATATTGGGGCCTGGATTTTTTAATAGCAGCAAACAGAGAAGAGCTAAACATACCGTTAGAAAAGGTCATCGTAATCGGTGGTGGATTTACTGCCGTTGATTGTACTCGAATGTCCTACCGCCTGGGAGCAAAAAAAATTACACTGGCTTACCGCCGTACGAAAGATGATATGTATGTGGGCACGCATGAACTTGAAGTCATGGAGGCTGAGGGCATTAATACAATATTTTTAGCATCTCCGGTAGACATTGTATCCAATGATGAAGGAATCGTAACTGGTGTAAAGTTTATTCACAATTCAATTAACGAAGACCGTTCAATAACTCCAATAGAAGGCTCTGAATTTATCACGGGAGCCGATATCGTTATATTTGCCGTTGGGCAGAAAGCCGATGGAAAAATTGCAGAAACTGAAAGTGCTGAGCTGAAGAATAATTTCTCTATAGCCGGTGACTTCAGGAACGGCTCTTCTACCGTTATCGAAGCGGTAGCAGATGGACGCAAGGTTGCCAGGGAAGTTCATATGCAGCTGTCCGGCATAAAAGGATTTCAAGACACTATCCACATCAGTGAGGTAAAAGATACCGGGAGGAAAAGGGATTATGATTTTATTCCTGTCCAACCCATGGACACAACTCCCATGCGTGACAGAAAAATCAAAAACAGAGAAGTGGAAACCGGATTTTCAAAAGAAAAATCTCTCGTTGAAGCAAAACGGTGCTATCTCTGCCATTATAATTTTCAGATAGACATCAGCCGTTGCATCTACTGTCTGGCCTGCATCGATGTGATGCCGGTGGACTGTATTAAGATGGCAAAGGATATAAAGGTTACCGAAGACGGTAATTTAAAATATATAGAAACAAAAAAATGGAGTGAAGTAGAGGCTATCACTATAGATAACGACAAATGCATCCGATGCGGTAACTGCGTCCGGGCATGCCCGGTGGATTGCATTTCCATCTCAAAATACAAACTTAAAATGATAGAAAAGAAGTAATACCTTTAACTTGATAAATTAAACGAAAGAGTTGAAGTAAATGAAACATGTTATTATTGGTGCCGGGGTAGCGGGGATCACTGCCGCCAGAACTATTAAGGAGCAGGACAGGGAAGCTGAAGTAGTGGTTATCGGTGATGAATTATTTTTACCGTACAAGCGCTATTTGTTATCAGAATTTCTGAGTAATTCTATAAAAAGAGATGAATTACTCTTCTTCTCTATAGGAATGTTAAAAGAGTTGGGAATTAAACTCCGTAAAGGTGAGCATGTTAAAACCATTGAGCCTTTGAAAAAGCTGATAAAACTGCATCACAACGAAGTTATGCATTACGACAAACTCCTCATTGCTACCGGTGGCAGTCCTAGCCTGGGACTCGTTTTACGCCCATACAAAAAACATATCAGCTTCTATTCTTCTCTGTACGACACTCTGGTATTGAAAGAAAAATTACCTGAAATCCGGAAATGTATTGTTTTCGGAAATGGCGTAAGCTGCCTTGATTTGATATGTATGTTGCGCAACCTTGGAAAGCAAGTAACTTATATCACCAAGGAAGAACAGGCAACATTTGCTTTAAATGAATACGATTTTGAAGGTGAATTACATACGTTTCTGGAAGAAAAGGGAATAGAAATTATAACAGAGGACCAGATTGTGTTGATAGAAGAGTCAGATAACGGTTACAAGGTGGAGACAATACAACAAAAGATGTTAACGACTGATATTGTCTTTGCCTGGGATTATTATAAACCGAATATTGCATGTATAGAAGACTCAGCAATCGAAAAGAAAACGGGTATTTTAGTAAACGTACGACTGGAAACATCAGAGAAAGACATCTATGCTGCCGGAGATTGTGTAGAGATTTACCATCCCTGCCTTAAAAATTACTGGATTAATTTTGGGCTTCCTAATGCGTTGGAACAAGGAAAGATTGCCGGGAAGAACATGTTGGGGCAAAACGAGGAATACAAAATACAGGAAGCCATCGTTTTCAATCTTATGGGAAAATCATTGAAGGCAAGGTGGTGGAAATGAAATATTCTGAAATCACCATTCGCTTTTGTGGAATAGCGGGTGATGGCATAGTAGCATCAGGAAAGATTTTAGCGGGTGCATGCGCAAATATTGGTTTACATGTAATGGTAAATAATATTTACAGCGCTGAGATTAGAGGCTTGGGCAAATCTTCCGCAACAATCAGGTTTTCAACCGAAAAGCTATATAGTATGGGAGATGGCTTAGACCTGCTTGTAGGAATGATGAGTAAAGAATCTATTATTGATCTCCGTGATGTTAAAGTGGGAGGTAATGTGATTTATGACACCAGCACAATTGGTGATGTAGCAGAAGAAGATAGCCTGGCTTCCCATATCACACCGGAAATCCAGGGGCATGGTCTGCCTATTAAGAAACTGGCAAATGAAGCAACAGGAACGAACCAGGGGAAAAACCTGGTTGCAATTGGAGCAATTTGTTACTTTTATTCGTTGCCTCCAGAGATGTTTATAGATCAAATAAGAAGTGTATTCGCACATAAAGAAGAGCATATAATAGATATTAACATTAAGGCCTTCAATTTAGGCTATGAATATTTCAGAGAAAACTATCCTCTCAATAACCAGTTTGAAATCGACAAAAGATCAGAGCCCAGGGCATTGACAAGCGGCAATGATGCTATTGCAAAAGGAGCGATAGATTGTGGTTTGAAATTTTTTGCAGGATATCCCATCACACCAGCAACAAAAATTATGGAGATCGCCGCAAAGGAATTACCGAAACTGGGTGGGTGGACATTACAGATGGAGGATGAAATTGCAGCTATCGGCGCCGTGTTAGGTGCCTGGTTTGCGGGAAAGCGTGCAATGACGGCCACATCTGGGCCCGGACTTTCACTGATGAGCGAAATGATTAACATGTCAGTAATGGCTGAAATCCCTACAATTATTGTTAATGTTCAACGTGGCGGCCCTTCTACGGGCCTACCTACTAAAGTTGAACAGGGAGATCTTAATATTGCACTTTATGGAGGAGCCGGAGATTCTCCCAGAGTGGTAATGGCACCCACAAACTCAGAAGAGTGTTACAGCGGTATTCAACTGGCCTTTGATATAGCTGAAAAATACCAGACACCGGTAATTTTTCTCAGTGATCTCTTCCTGGGACAGCGTACAGAAACGGTTACAATTAAGGAGAATATTGACAGGAATAGATGTACCAGAAAAAAACCAACACCTGAACAGTTAGAAAATTTCCAGCGATATCAGATTACTGACGATGGTGTTTCTCCTCTGATTGTTCCGGGGGAACCGGGAGCCGTTTACTCTACTACCGGCCTGGAACATTCAGTAACAGGAAATCCTAACTATGAAGAAGATGTTCACAGCATGATGACTGCTAAACGGTTTCGCAAATTTGAATCTATGGTGGAAGACCTTCCTGAAGCAGACATCCTCGGGGAAGAAACTGCCGATATTGGAATTGCCGGTTGGGGTTCTACAATAGGCTCTATACTGGAAGGGATGGAAATTGCGAAGAAACAGGGAGTGAAAACGAAACTAATTAAATCTATCATGATACACCCGCAGCATGAAGATTCCTTTCGAAAATTCTTTGCCTCATGTAAGAAAATTATTGTACCGGAGATGAACTACCAGGGTCAATATGCTGCGTTGTTAAAATCGCGCTACGGTATAAAGCCGATCGAGATACACATACCTTCTGTAAATCCGGTAAGCCCTTTAAAAATCGCCCAGAAAATTATGGAGACCAGCAGTGAGCTTTCTCAGTAAACAGACCGTTTTAGATGAATTTAAAAAAGCAAAAGAGTCCAAGACAAAAGAGTGGAGGGATAATCTTCCCACATGGTGTCCCGGCTGCGGCCATTTTACTGGACTTCACGGTCTCTATGAAGCCGCTGAAAGATTGAATATCCCGCCTAAAGATTTTGTAGTAGTTTCCGGTATTGGTTGTTCCGGTAGATTTCCTTTTTTCATTAAAGGGTTTGGATTGCACGGATTGCACGGCAGGGCAATCCCAATAGCTACCGGAATTAAGGTCGCCAGCCCGGATTTAACCGTTGTAGTAGTTGGAGGAGATGGAGATGGTGTAGGAATAGGAGGAGGACACTTTCCTCATGCCGCAAGGAGTAATTTTAATCTTACCTACATTTTATTGGATAACAGCATTTATGGTCTAACCAAGGGGCAGATATCTCCCACGTCACCGATGGGTATGAAGAGCGGCACATCTCCCTATGGAAATATTGCACGCCCGCTAAATCCGACCACCCTTGCACTGGCATACGGAGCAACTTTTGTCGCAAGGACCTTTTCCAGAGAACGAGATATGGTGTCTGAACTCATTACCAAGGCCATCCAACATAAAGGCTTCTCGTTTATCCACGACTTGTCACCCTGTGTGGTATTTAATAAAGTAGTCACCTATGATAGCGTGAATGATGCGTCGGCAATGCTGCCTGAAGGGCATGACATCCTGGACCGTTCAAAAGCTATGACACTGGCAGAAAGCACGGAACCAATTTACCAGGGACTTTTCTTCCGGGAGGAAGTCCCATCGTTTGATGACCATGCAAAACAGGTCAGAGACGGGCTAAAGGATTGACTATTTAGGATTGAAGATTGACGAATGACTAATTCAAACACGAATTTCCCCGGGCAAAAGACGCCGAGGACAAGGCACGAAAGTTGAAAACGAAGAAAAAGAAATAGATATTCACCGCAGGAGTAGGGCAGGCAGTGCCTGCCGAACCAACTGACGCCAGCCTCTCTTTCGAGAGGATTCCAGATTGGAGTTCTCTCGAAAGAGAGGCTGGTTATTGTCTTCACCCTGATCAGGATTTCGCTAATACGTCCTTAACCCAGGTTATAGAAGCTATTGCATTAGGCAGACCGATCGTAGTAATGGCAAGAATACTGACGTGCATAATCTCTTCTTTCGATACGTCCGCTTGAAGCGCGTTTCTTACCGCTGAATGTACCGCTCCCTCAGAACCGGCGCCAATCGCTATACCAAGCTTTGCAAGCTTTCTCTCTTTTGTGTCTAAAGGACCGGCATTGTGACATTGTGTCCCAAGGCTTTGAAAAGCTTCACAAACATCAGGGTACTCCTTTACTAATTCCTTAAACGGTGCCGGTAATTCATAAGACATTTTCAACCTCCTGTAAAAATTCTAATTATTTTTTAAAGACTATGTTAAAGGTATGAATTCCCTTTAGCAAACCAATGTATATTTTAAAACAAACAGAAGTCAAAGTATAACATGATTATCAGAAAATAGTTACCACTTAATATATGATGAGTTTGGGCAAGAAGGCTTATCATTAAACGGAGGAGATGATTTGGTTCGTGTGTTATTACATTAATACTTACTCAATTAACGACGCAAAAAAAGTAGCACGGGTTTCTGACTTTTTCCTATTTCCTGGGTAAGCATAAAGTAAAGATAAGGCAGGTTGAGAGGTAACAATCTATGAAACCTTTTCATTATCCTTTCGTACTCCAATCATTAACTATTATGTCAACGCGCAGGCACTGTGCCCATCCTGGTGATTCGTCAGCGCATTTATCAATACGCCTGATCCTGATCTTTACAAAATCCTTACCGGTTTCAATAACTTGTATTGCAAACTGATCTTGCCAATCGTTATCAGCATTTTCCTCCTGTCTTGCCTGGCAAATAACAGTTCCCGGCTTCGGTGTGCTGAAGTTCCATCCGGTACATTTGATTGTCAGGTCACCGCCTTTCTTGTGCCGGACGTTAATGTATCCACAAACCCAGTTATCCCCTGATTTATTTATCTCTTTAACTTCCAGGCTTAGCTCATCAATTGGTATACTACCCCCAAGAATTCCCGAACTACCTACGTCTGATGATGCCATTGTCTTTCTCCTCTTGCGATGTCTTACGATTTACAGGAACAGTACCCGTTTCAAAAATAAAAACTATCTGTAACTACTTGCCGTTCAGGGATATTATCAAACTGCCCCCCCAGAACACAGATCATGGCAATGGGTTTCCTGGAGGTCTTTGATCCACCGGAATATAGCTTTGTTTTGCAGGGCCGGTATAGATCTGTCTTGGCCGTGAAATCTGCAACTTGTTATTTGCAGTAGCCTCTCTCCAATGCGCAATCCAACCAGGCAAACGACCAATAGCAAAAAATACCGGGTACATATTTGTCGGTACACCTACAGCTCGAAAGATAATTCCACTGTAAAAATCAATATTGGGATAAAGCTTACGTTCGACAAAATAAGGATCATTCAATGCAATTTCCTCTAACTCAAGTGCAATATCCAGCAAAGGATCTTTATGTTTTAATATTTTAAATACCTTTGCGGACAATTCTTTAAGGATCTGGGCGCGTGGATCAAAGTTTTTGTAAACTCGATGACCGAAACCCATCAGGCGAAAACCGCTCTCTTTATCTTTTGCCATCTCAATACATTTTTTTACACCCAGGTTACCTGAATGAATCTTTTCCAACATTTCAATAACGGCCTGATTAGCTCCACCATGCAGAGGTCCCCAAAGCGCTGCAATCCCTGCAGAGATAGAAGCAAAAAGGTTGGCGCCTGAAGAGGCAACCATACGTACTGTTGACGTACTGCAGTTTTGCTCGTGATCTGCATGTAGTATCAAAATTATATCTATGGCCCGTTTTATTTCCGGATGAACTTCATAATGCTCGTGCGGTAAAGAGAACATCATATGCAGTAAATTCTCCGCATAGCTGTACCTGGCCTTAGGGTAGATAAACGGCTCACCGCGGGACATCTTGTAGGAGAAAGCCGCGATGGTACGGATTTTACTTATCAGGATTGCTGCCGCCATCTCAATTTCCTTTGGATTGTGAGGCTTGGTAAGTACAGGATGATAACAACTCAACGCATTAACCATAGCCGAAAGCATTGCCATAGGGTGAGCATCGAATGGAAATCCTTCAAAATGGTGTTTCAGTCCTTCATGGAGAAGAGCGTTATCTGTTAACATATTAGTAAATCTCTCTCCCATCTCCCTGGTAGCAAGACATCCCCATATCAGGAGATCTGCGACTTCAATAAAATTACTGTTCAGAGCCAGTTCTTCTATCGGTATACCCCGATAGCGAAGAACACCCTTCTCTCCATCAATGTAGGTAATATTACTTTTGCATGAACCCGTATTACCGTAACCCGGATCGAGGGTAATATAACCAGTTTCTGAACGTAAACTTGATATGTCTATTCCTCTTTCGTTTTCCGTGCCTACGACTACGGGAAGCTTAAATTCTTTATGATCGTCTTTTAGTGTTATCTGTTCCATTTATGTTCTCCTTATTTCATCTGAATCAGTATTATCAATGTTGAACAATTTGTGCCAGACCAAATATATGCTCTCCTGCATTTAATCATTCTGGTGGATAGCCACCGCCCAACATACAGAAACTCAATTCAGATAGTAAGCATTTACACTCCAATTGAAATGTCATTCCTCACAAAAAAGAGCAGAATAACAGGTCAATGAAAACTGAGTTTGCTTTATACTAAATAGTTTTTTTTTAATACTATTATCGGTTACTACAGAGAAAAAGTTAAAAGGCTTATGATATTAATATTTTGCCTTAGTAACAACTCTTTTTTTCATAAATACTACAAAATGTCAGTTTGAAGAGTGAATATTTTAATGAAGCACTGTAGCAGAACCTATGAATTAAACGGTATTTACGTTATTTGTTAACAATGTATAAATTTAATTTCAAGGGGTTATCATAACTAACTGAAAAGTCAATAGTTTACCGGCACAACTCTTTAATGTGGAATAGCAGATACGTTAGCTAATGATGGTGTATGATTTAAGTGCTTAGCAACTTGGGATTCCAGATTTGTCAGAAATTGGTAAGGAATTTTGCGGTATCCCCAATTTATCACCCAGGCAGGTATCCAGCCACCCGGATCCGCATATGCACGGAGTTCAACCCGAGTGAGTTCCTGATTGATTTGCTCAAGTATCCAGCAGCTTTTCAAATAGGGAATGTGAACCCTGTCTGTAGAAACAGGAAGTACATCCGGCAGATCCACACGCTCAATATCTATGCGTACCGTCTGTATATCTGGTTTAGAAGTTATGGACATCCTGGCTGCATAGTCCCTGTCAGCGACTGGCCAGACGCCTGCAAAAACGGCGTATATAATGTTTTCACGATCATTAATTTTATCAATATTTCTCGCTTCCAGGCAGCGAGGTACCCAGTTTGGATGTTCATCAATGTCGAGAAGCACAGACAGATACTCGGAAACGGTACCTCGAAGGTTTCCCTCGGCTTTGAACTCAAGAAAGCTCGATTCTTCCATGACACGCCTGTGAATATTAATTCCATCCTCCTCATAAATAAGGTGCCACTTTTCCTCTTCTGCTGCCAATGGATTGTGAGTCGATGCAGTAGCTGCCAAGAGAAAAATCAGGAATGAAATATTTATAAATCTCATATATTTTCGTGAAAAAATCTCAAATTAATTATATTAAATTCAATATGAAAACTTTGGTGTTATATAAAGATGACAGTACAGGATATTCTGAATTTCCTTCTGGACCTGTATTTCAAGGTCTTTTGGTATCCGATCAGACTCATCTACATGTACGTCTTCTGCCAGATCAATGTCAGCAACAATAATGTTCCTTCCCTGAGTTCCCGCAACTACACGAAAGTCGTGGTAGCTGACAATTTGTGGAAAAGCTTTCAAGACTTGCTTAAACTCTTCTTCTATGGCCTCTATTTCCGGAGTCATCTCCATCATTGGGTCCATATGGCAAACTGCCTCTCCACCAAAAGTTGTTCTCAGTTTGTGTTCACATCGTTCAGTAATCTCATGCATTTCAATAGCACCTAATTTCTCCGGTATCTCGGCGTGCAGAGAAATCAAATACATCGAACCATAATCATGTACAATAATCTCATGAACATTATTAACCCCTTCAACAGATTGTGCCATTTCCCGAATCTTATTTATTATATCCTTGCTGGGGGCCTGCCCGAGGAGTGGCACTACTGCTTCTTTCCCGTGAGTATATCCCAGATACAGTAACCATGCAGACACCAGGAGACCGGTATATCCATCAAACTCCGGATGATGGAAGTGATGACCTGTTACAAGCCCGGCTATTACCATAAATGTCATTACGGATTCAATTTTATGATGTGCTGCATTAGCCAGAATGGCATGAGAATCAACCCTCTCCCCCAAAAAAGTTACAAACCGCGAAAGCCACTGTTTTACTATAATTATTCCGAGAAGAATCCATGGTAGCGCACGCCAATAGTGGAGTTCATGGGGTTCAATCGCCTGATGGAGTGAATGCTCACCTATCTGTATGCCTGAGATAAAGAGAAATATTGACATGATAAGCGGAGCAATATGCTCCATTCTTCCATGTCCGAATGGATTCTTCGCTGTCGCAGGACGAGCTGTTACCTTGAAACTGATTACAAGAATAATTGAGTTTGCCAGATGAGAGAGGAGATGAAACGCATTAGCAATCACAGATACAGAACCTGACAAAACACCGAGCGTCATCTTTACCACAAAAAGGATAAAGGTACCATAGATCCCAAACCAGCCGGCAACCAGACCGTATTGAATACGGACTGACTTGTTGTCGGTATTATCAGAATCTTTTATAAATCGTTTGGCTAATTTTCTGTGAAATTCAATATCCATAAGTTGCCTATAGCCTGGTACTTCCGTATCGCGCCCTGTATCAGTTTAATTGGTACTCTCTACTTTATATACTTCTATTCAGCCTCTTCCCTGCAATCAATATCCCCCACACTTTGCAATAACGGAGCATTTGTACCGGAGAGGAATTTTACCTCTTTATCAGAATCCGTATTAAAATGCTGGTGCCATGCCCATGGTGGAATATGGATAGCATCACCAGCCTCCCATTCTTCCCTCTCATCCTCAACAATTGAATATCCACTGCCTTCCAGGACATAGATTACGGTTTCATAAGAGTGACGATGATTCCTGTCATTACTGTCCGGACCAATTGTCGTAATATCTACTCCTATAGTATAAGAAGGGATATCAGATATAGAAACTGAACATTGCCTCTCCTCTGAATATGCTAAATTTTTCTGCTTTTCAAGCTGCTGGACTATTACTTTGTCAGGCATTTTTACCTTGACATCATCCGTTGTCTTTCCGAAATCGGCAGAGGTTGCTCTGGAACCAGACGCTGTACTTGTACTCATTAATAATTTCCTCCTCAAGTCTTATCGGAAGTTTTTCCGGTAAAAGTAGTGTTATATAAAAGTTAACTAGTAATAGATTCTATATCGAGCGGTTTTCGTAGCCGCAGGCTTTAGCCTGCGTTTCTCCTCATCTAATGAGCATATGAGAAACTCACATAAGTGACGCAACCTAAAGGATGCGGCTACAATAAAATACAAAATAAATTTGCTCAACTTAAGAGTTAACCGACCTCTTCTCTTTTTGCAATACCACCAACATTTTGAAGTAAGGGAGCATTAGTGTATGCAACATACCGTGCCTCATTATCCGGATCAGGGTTAAAGTGCTGATGCCATGACCATGGAGGGGCATAGATAATATCGCCGGATTCCCACTCTACTTTATTACCTTCCACTACAGAGTACCCTTTACCCTTTATAATATAAATCAAGCTTTCATAGTAGTGACGATGATTACCGGAAGTACCACCTGCCACTACGACACCGATATTCATACTAATCGTATGAGAAGGGAGCTTGGCTATATAACACGGGTGTTGCCTCTCCCGGGAAAATTGCTCATCCAGCGACTTTTCCAATTGTCGGTGTATGGTACATTTCAAAGGTTGAAACTCAGCATTCCCAATTGCTTTTTCTGTTTCAGTTAAAACGTCTGTACTCATTATTGAATTCCTTTCATAAATACATTTGCTACACAGCCTGTATCAGCAGCTGTATGACAAATTATATGAGGATTCCCAAAGTCAAGATTCTTCGGTCGTCCCTTCCTCAGAATGACACGCAGAAAATGTCATTCTGAATGTAGCGAAGCGGAATGAAGAATCTCGCTTTCTCATTTTTTTATATTGAGCATGGGTAAGGTCAGATTCGCATCCGGTTTGCATTCCTTATCAATCAACCGAAAGTGCTCTCCTGTCTTCCATATCATAAAGCTTTCTTTCCTTCTTCTCGTTTATGCCCAATGCATCACGCTTCTTCTCTATATGCTCTTTTATGAGAGTTCCCATCTCCTTAAGGTCTGGGGTAAATGCCCACTTACCACCTACGAGATCTTCTATATCTTCTTTTAAGAATTTGTCAAC
>JABHIW010000161.1 GCA_018670825.1 Candidatus Scalindua sp.
AAAATGTTCCTCTTCTGTTGGTGATTCATTGCTGCCGAGAAACAGGAATTCTGTTCTATACAAGCCTATACCGGTAGCACCCTGATTTAAGTTTGGGATAATATCACGAGGGAATTCGATATTACCTAATATCGAAATTTCTCTACCATCTAAGGTTACGGCTGGTAAATCTTTGAGCTCAGAGGTAATTCTCTCTTCGAAGACATGGAAGTCTTTTTCTATTAATTGGTATTCTTTTATGGTTTTTTCGTCTGGCCTTATAATCACATTCCCTCGGTTGCCATCTATAATAACACGGTCTCCGCCAAACACATCAGCTGTTGCTGTTTCCAAACCAACTACGGCAGGGATTCCCAAAGCCCTGGCAACTATTGCCGCATGAGAGTTTCTACTGCCAAGGTCGGTTACAAATCCCCGTACTTTTGTGGTATCCAAAGATGCTATTTGAGAAGGACTGAGATCATGTGCAACAACGACAACTTCTTCTGTAAGGTTCTTGAGCTCTTCCCTTTTTTCTCCCAATAAATTCCTTAAGAGTCTTTTTTCTATATCATATATATCCGCAACTCTTGCAGAGAGATAAGGGTCATCAACATTTTCAAACTTCTTAATATATACACGTAAGACTAAAGAGACTGCATATTCAGCGGTGAACTTATGTTGTTTTACTTTTTCGCTAAATTCACTCAGTAATAGCGTATCTTGAAGCATTAATTTGTGGGTTGCAAAGATAGAACTGATTTGTGTGCCTAAATTATTTGCAACAGCTTCTTCCAGTTTCTCAATTTCTTTCCATGCTGCTGTAGTCGCTTCCTCCAGCCTGGATATTTCTTTAGGGATTTCATCTTCTTCGATAAGGTGGCGTGGAATTCGATAGCCTTCGCTTTCCAAAACGAATGCGTCTTTTATTACTACTCCCGGAGACACGGCAATACCTTTTCGCGTCTCCATATTGTCTTCGTTAAACCTGTCGTTGATAAGGCCTTCTAATGCGTCTAATGCGAGTTCCTTATCTTCTCCGTCTGCAGTTATTAATAACTCTGTTCCTCTCTTTGCGCCCAGTGTTAGAAGGTCAATAATGCTTTTACCGTTTACTTCTTCTTTATTTTTTGTTTTGACAAAAATCTCTGAGTTGAATTTATTAGCTATTTCTGCAAAACGTGTTGCAGGCCTTGCGTGTAGTCCATTTGTATTTTTTATCTTTGTCCTGCGTTCTATAAGCATTGGTTCGTTTGGTTAAAAGATGAATTGTATTATTCAGACTTTGCCTCATCGACTTCCTTTAAAATATCAACCATTTCCGGTTTATCAGATGCATTTCTTACGAAATTACGAAAATCAGAGTTTCTAATTACAGATGAAATTTTTTCCAAGGCGGCGAGATGTACATCTGTTGAATCATTCGGTGATAGTAGCAAAAAAAACAGGTAAACAGGTTCGCCGTCAAGTGCATCAAATTCTACTCCCTTCAGCGAACGTGCAAATGCGCCTGTTATCTTTGTAATACTTTTGTGTTTTGTATGAGGTACCGCAACTCCTTTGCCTATTCCAGTGCTTCCCACTTTTTCCCTCTTTATGAGTGCAGTCATTATATCATCTAATTCACCTTCGTTAATCTTGTTCTGGTCTTTCAATACATTAACCATTTCCCGTATGACAGATTCTTTATCGGTGGATTGCAAATCGTCTATTACGGCGTCTTCCTCAATAAAATCGATTATTTTCATTAGCTATCTTTATAAAAAAATTAATTGAAAAAATAAAACCGGAATGCAATAAATAGTGGTAATTACTTCCGCAAGGTACATAAACTGTAGAATAAAACAACTTACTCCTCTTCTTCCTCGGGTGCCGCTTCTTCTTTTTTGCTTCTTCTGGGTTGCTTCAGCTTTTCTTTTTGCTTGATAATTTGTTTTTCCAGCTTGTCCATTACAAGGTCTATAGCGGCATACATATCAGCATTTGTCGTTTCTGCAACAAGTGTTGCCTTTGCAGTAGAACATATTGCCTCTACTATGTTATTTACACCTTCTATTTTCAGAGTAAATTGTATCTTGGTTATTTTGGTTGAATATTTAGTAAGTTTTGAAGCTTTCTTTGTTATGTAATTCTTGATCGCTTCTGTAGCGTCCAGATGCCGTGAGTGTATGATTATCTCCAAATCTTGTTTCCTTTCTTACTAACTAAATATTGTCTAATAATTTTTTGCTCTTATCTTAATTAAGCAAAAAGCCAAGAGTTAATGATACTTTCTTTATTTAATGTAGTCAAGCGATTAATAGTATCTTATGTGGGTAGTTAAAAGAGGTTGTATGACGGTTTAAAGGTATGTTGCTACATCTTTGATCTTGCAAGTGCTATGAGAAATACTTTGTTTGTTCCAACATTTTCCAGGCTTTTTGCACATTCTGAGGCCGTCATTCCCGTTGTTAAAACATCATCTACCAGGAGAATATTTTTTCGAAAAAACTTCTCAGGGTTTTTAACGTTAAAGGCGCCTTTCACATTTTTCTGCCTTTGTAAGCGCGAGAGTTGTGTTTGTGACAATGTATTTTTAATTCGATGCAGGTTGTTTGTAGAAATTGGTATAGACAACTTTTTGCATATCTTTTTTGCCATCAACTCAGACTGGTTAAAACCTCTTTCTTGTTTCTTTTTCCAATGCAGGGGAACTGGTACAACAAGGTCTATTTTACAAATAGTTTCTTGATGTAAGAGATTTGTTAGTAGAGATCCTAACGGTGTTGCCAGGCATATCTGCTTTTTATATTTGAACTGATGGATAAGGGTCCTTATTGGTTCTGTGTTATCAGACACAAAAAAGCTCTTTTCAAATCTCAAGCTAGCGTTTTTGCACTCAGGGCACCCTTTATTAGAAGAAGTTATACCTGATCCTAATTTTAAACCACATTTACTGCAGCGTTTTACTTCAGTTTTCCTTAATATTTCCAGGCAGCTTCCACATATGTAGGTATTCTTTTCTTCATGAAGACTCTTATCACAGGCAAAACAGTGACGTGGGTAAAAAATATCCAAAAGCCCAAAGGATATATTGCGTATTGCTGAGATCAATAATGCTTTATTTTCTTGATGCAAATCTGGCATGGTCTTATAATACTTCAGGTTTTGGTTTTATAAACAAAATTTCGTTACAAATTTAAATTAATGTATTAGCCTCAACATGTGGAATTTCAACAATTTTTCAAAGAAAACCCTTCTTCTTGTGATGGTTTTTTGTCTGTTTCTCGGCTGTTCACGCAAGGACGATGATCACTACAACAGATTGGGGATTAACTACCTTAATAATGGACAGCATAATTATGCAATTGATGCTTTTAAAAAGGCAGTTAAACTTAATCCTTCCAGTGTAGAGGCCCATTTTAATCTGGGACGGGCTTTTAAAAAGAAGGGTATGGAGGTACAGGCGAAGTCTGAATTTTCCATTTCTCACCGGCTCAATCCGAACAAATTTAATGAATATGTAAAAAAATACAAGGAAAAGATAGGCGAGGATCTTACTGGAACACAAAATTATAGCGAATTAGGAAGTGCTTACGCTGAGAAAGGTATGATCGATGATGCGATTAATGCCTATAAAAAATCAATTGAGATAGAACCGGATAATGCACGCGCACATTACAGCCTCGGAACATTGTATTCGATGAAAGGAAAGTATGACGATGCTGCAGATGAATTCTGGGTAGCGGTGGAAATTGATCCGGATATGTCAGAGGCCCATTATAATCTTGGTTTGTCCTATTACCGGCAGGGGATGTTTGATAAGGCTATAACGGAATATCAGGCGACGTTAAAGCTCCTTCCTGAGACGCAGAAGAAAAAGAGGGCCGGTGTTCATTACAAACTTGGAATGGCTTATGAGGGTAGTAAAGTATTTGATGACGCAATACACGAATTAAAAAAAGCTATTAAATTAATGCCTAAAGACGCCAGGATTCACCATCAGCTCAGCGTGGTCTACAAAAAAGCCGGTTTATTCAAAAAGGCGGAGAAGGAAACAAAAATATATGAGAAATTGAAAAAAGGTAAGAGTCATCATTAATAAATCAGGTGAAGATTAATATTATTTCTGCACCATCACAAAATCAACTTCTCTTTTTAACAGGTCAATTTTAGTGATCTTTACGTTGACAACATCTCCAAAACTATAAACTTTTCCTTTCCTCGTGCCGATCAAGGAAAGCTTTTTCTTGTTAAGTTCGTAGAAATCATCGGTGAGTGTACGGATATGGACAAGACCGTCCAGTTGGAATTCGTCAATTTGTACAAAGAGTCCGTATTCCTGGATACCCGTAATAATACCCTCCATTATCTTGTCTGCATGTTCTTCCATGTGTCTGAGCAGCTTGAGCTTTATTATTTCACGTTCAGCCTCTTGTGCCCTTTTTTCGGTAGCAGAACAGTGTTTTGCCCAGCCGGTAATTTTCTCGTTCCAGGAGGCTTTAACACTCTTAGATTTTAGTTGACCTTGAAAGAACAGGTCTAAAAGCCGGTGTACAATTAGATCAGGATAACGACGTATGGGGGATGTAAAATGTGCGTAGTGTTCCAACCCAAGCGCAAAATGGGATGTCTGGGTAGTAGAGTACTCGGCCTTCTTCATTGATCTAAGCAACATCAGGTTGATTATGTAGCTTTCAGGATGGTCAGATATTTCATCAAGAAAAGCCTGCAGCCTTTTTTTGTTGTAAGGGTCTACCCTCTTATTCTTGCAGTTGAAAATAAATTCGGCAAAATCATGCATTTCGTCTTCATCAGGTTCAGGGTGGCTTCTGCATACTGACGGGAGGCTTTTCTGGTGCATGAACGTTGCTGCGGCCTGATTTGCCGCAATCATAAACTCTTCAATAATTATGTGTGAAATGTCTCTTGTGGTCTTCTCTATGGTGTCGATCTTACCGTCTTTGCCAACCCTTATATTAATCTCAGGCAGGTTCAGTTCAAGCGCGCCCTCTTCCATTCGGTTTTTATAGAGTAGCTTTGCAAGTTTGCTTGCTTCAAACAGCAGGTTTGTTACGGGGTCTGTGTCATCCTCATCGCTTTCCATTAATATCTTCGTTGCAATATGGTAGGTTAATCTTTTTTTCACATTTATTACAGAATGCCTGATCTCAGAACTTACTAGCCTGCCATCATCTGAATAGGTAAAAAATATACTTTTTGTCAGCCTCTCTTCTCCCTCTTTAAGACTGCAAATACCATTTGATAGCACTTCGGGAAGCATCGGTATAACAGTGCCGGGAAGATATACGCTGGTGCCTCTCTTTCGCGCTTCTTTATCGATGGAAGAGTCTTCATTTATATAATAAGAGACATCAGCTATGTGAACACCAAGGAACCAGTTCCCTTTTTTATCTTTCTTCAGAGAGATTGCGTCATCAAAGTCCTTTGCGTCATCAGGGTCTATTGTTATGATCAATTCGTCGCGAAGATCCAGTCTCGCGCCAATTTCGGCAGGGCTGACAGGTTGTTGTAGATCCTGCGTTTCGGCAATGGTGTCTTCGTTGAATTCAAAGGGGAGCTTAAACTGGTGTATGATAGACTTAATATCAACGGCAGGTTCACCGTCTTTCCCCAGAATTTCGACTATTGTTCCTTCCGAGTGGAGGTGTCTGGTTGGCCATTGGTCAATCTTGACGATAACTTTATCACCATGTTCTGCGCCTTTTGGGTCGTCCATTGAGACATAAATGTCTCTGGGTAATTTTGAGTTATCAGGCGCTACATAGTTGAAATGCCTGCTTTTCTTGAGTGTACCAACGACCGTTTCATTTTCACGGTGTAAAACACGTATTATTTTTCCAACATTTTTTTCCTTCTTCCTTTGCCTTCTTCCTTTTTTCCTCTTTTTCTCTGATGGTAACCTGACAACAACTATGTCTCCGTGCATGGCACTTCCCAGACCTTCTGAATCTACATAAATATCGTCCGGAATGCCTTCCTTTGCGGGAACAACGAATCCAAAGCCTTTCTGATTGGCGTCGAGGACACCTATTAAAAGGTTGGCTTTTTTCGGGTTTGCGTATTGTTCCTTTTTAATCCGGACAATCTCTCCTTTTAGTTCGAGTTCTTTTAAGAGGGTACAAAATTGTTGAAATCCTGAATCATCTATTTCAAAGTGTTCGGCAAGGTCTGATGCGTTCATAGGGCTATACTTTCTGCCGCATGTGAATTGTATAATATTTTTTGTATCAACCATTCTTTAACTAATCCTTGATAAAAAAAGATTTAGGAATATAATTCTTAAGTTCTCAATAATCTGAGAAATACATATAAATGCTTGACCACCCCTTAACTTATTGAGAACTTACTATAATTTTTAAGAAAAAACAATTTTTTGAAAAGGGAGTATATGGAAGAAATTTTAGAGATAGCGTCAAAATTAGGTGCAGCCATAGTAAGCCATAATAGATATAAAATGTTCAAGGAAGCCGAAGGACAGTTAATGAAAGACGATGAGGCAAAGGAAATTTCAGAGGAGTTGGAAAAACAGAGTAGAAAGATCCATGAGTTAGAAAAGGATTTAAAACCCGTTGAGGTTGAGGACAAAAAGAAACTCCGGCAATTAAAGGAAAAAGTAGCATCTAATCAATCCATACAAAAATTTTTAAAAGTTCAAACCGATTATATTGAATTAATGACAAAGGTCAATAAGCGTATAGAAGCTGAATTAGCACCTGCAAAAGAGTAGGGTTTTGTTAAGCATAATCTTGAGATTTTTTGAATAATTTCCTTTCGAACATCCTATTGTACTTTGTCCAATTGTCACTGGGATCCTTGTCACCGGAGATTTCCTTGTTAAAAGCGTGTATTTTTGCATCTATATTATCCAGATAATGGAGCGTAAGGGCCTCTAACGTCATGGGGAGTTTTGGTGAGCCCCACTCATACTCTCCATGGTGGCTCAGAATCAAGTGCCTTATTAGATCTAACAATGTTTTGGGAAAGCCTTCTATCTGTTTAGCTTTTTCTTCAACCATGAGCACACCAGATATCAGATGCCCTATAAGCTGGCCTTCATCTGAGTAATGAAAATTTTTTTCATAACAAAGCTCACTTATCTTGCCTATATCGTGAAGCATTATTCCGCAGATTAACAAATCTCTGTTTAGTTCAGGATAGAGAGGTGCAATTGTATCACCCAACTTTGCCACTGACAGGGTATGTTCTAATAATCCGCCCAGGAAAGCATGGTGGTATTGTACTGCCGCTGGTGCCGAGCAGAAACCCTTGCAAAAATCCTTGTCGCTGAAAAAAAGATTAAGAAGGTCACTTAAATGAGGCTGTTTGATTGAACCAACAATTTGTTTTAACTCAGAAAACATTTTGTTTACATCTTGTTCTGTACTTGGCAGGTAATCATCAAGCTTAATATCTTCCTGATTTGTCTTTGAGATATGTTTTATGATTAACTGTATTTTATTCTGATAAATCTCGGTTCTTCCCTTGATCCTTAAGAATGAATCATCACCGAGCGATTCAAAAAATGGATTACTTGCATCCCACATCCTTGCATCAATCATTCCCGTGCGATCAGATAGCTGCGCCTGGATATATAAGCTCCCATTCTTTGTGGTTCTTAAATCTTTATTTTGAATTAAGAAAATTTCGTCAATTGTAGTTCCACCATTAAGTTGTGATATAAACGTTCTTGGCATTTTGCACCTCCAGCATATTCATTGTGATGAGGGTAACAGGTGTTATTTTACTAAAACTTACCTGAAGATTTGTTGTGTAGAGAGAGTTGGATAGTTTTTATGAAATATCCACTTTTTGTGATTTTACGTGCCTTTTTATTAAAGTCAAGACAATATGGTGTATGTTTTTATATGAGATGTTACCATATTGACAATCTGGGTGTTGGCGTATTATATTAGTAGCAAGTAGGGAGTAATTTTTTTATTAAAAATGAAGACTGAAAAGATAATCAATGTTTGTATCACGTATTAATATGGGTGTGAAGACTAAAGAATCGACACAAAAAGGTGGTATTTATAAACTGGTTCTTGAGCTTTCTAAAGATAAGGAAATCAAGATTGGTAAACTTGGTACATTTATCTTTCCTAAGGGTTTTTATATTTACACAGGAAGTGCTCAAAATGGTCTTGAGAACAGGATAAATAGGCACCTTTCAAGTGATAAGAAGTTTCACTGGCACATTGATTATCTTTTGTCTTATGCGAAAGTCATAAAGGTACTCAGATATGTTGGTAGTAAGGATGAGTGTAAATTAAATAACGTGACAGGGCAAAGCATCGGTGCCGCTCAAATTGTGAAAAAGTTTGGTTCTTCTGACTGTAACTGTGTAACACACCTTTATTACTTTAAAAATGTCCCAGCACATTTTCATGAGCCCTGTTGAAAATGTATCTGTTCTAATCAAATAGTCTAAACCTTGCTATACAATATAAAGCAACAATACCATCTTTCCATCCTATCTTCTTGCCTTCATCGTAAGCCCTTCCGCTGTATGATATTGGTAACTCGTATATTATGCATTTTTTTTTCGCCAGTTTTGCCGTTATTTCAGGCTCAAAACCAAAACGATTTGACCTGATATTAATATCCTTTAGCATTTCTGTTTTAAAAACTTTATAGCATGTTTCCATATCCGTTAGGATCAGGTTTGTCATCATATTTGACAGTGTCGTTAGTATTTTATTGCCAACATAGTGCCAGAAGAACGACACTCTATGCGGTCCTCCCAGAAAACGAGAGCCATATACAACGTCGGCCCTTCCGTCCAGGATAGGCTCAATCAGATTTGAATACTCGTTAGGGTTATATTCCAGATCAGCATCTTGAATTATAACAATATCTCCGGAGACGTGTTGGAATCCTGTCCTTAGTGCAGCTCCCTTACCTTTATTCTTATCATGAAACAGCTTCTTAATATTACTACCGCTTATTTTGTGTATTTTGTCTCTTGTTCCGTCATTTGAATAATCGTCAACTATGATTATTTCCTTCTCAAATTCCACATTTTGTACTCTTCGTACGATTTCATCAATAGTGTCCTTTTCATTATATGCAGGTATGACTATTGATAGCTTAGGTTTATTTTGCATTATGATATCCATGTATATATTTTGAATTGGGCTAAGATTAAATCAAAATGGAGAATATTGTCAATGAAATAAATCCGGGAGATGGTATTGTTGGTTCCTTACAAAAGCCTTGAATATAAAAGGTGTTTTTGATACCATTTTCCATCATTATGGTTAAGGAATTGGTTGAGTAGCCTTCAGAAGGATAATAAATGATGCTGATTAAGGTGTTTTATACGGTGTATGCGTGGATTGTAAATGTTGCACTGTGGTCAACCGGATATGTTGTCTCTATAGTCTCAACAATCGGTATTAAAGACAAAGAGAACAAATATAACTCTATAGAAAGAAAATTTACTCAGATTTCCTTCAGGCTTTTGGGAATTAACTTTGATGTCAAAGGTCTTGAAAATATTCCTGAAAAGGAGCCTGTAATATTTGTCTCGAACCATCAGAGTCTTATAGATGTAAAGCTTTCAATAGCCGCTATTCCCAGAAATTTCAGCTTTATTTCTAAGGATATTCTTTTCAAAATACCATTACTTGGGAAATACATGAAAACTTCAGGCCATATTGGTATTCGCAGAACTGACGAGAGGAACGCTTACGGAACCTTGAGTGAAGTCATTAAGAAGCTTGACGGCGGTAAATCAATAATCTTCTTTCCTGAAGGCACAAGAAGTGAAAATGGAGAGCTTGGTAAGTTTAAGAGAGGTATTTCAATGGTTATTCTGAAGTCAGGTAGAAAGGTAATTCCAACGGCTATTATGGGGAGTAGAGGGTTTTTGCCGAAAAGCAGTATTCTCAGTAATCCCGGACACAGGGATATCTGTTTTAGGTTTGGCAAACCGATTGAATTCCCGAAGGTAGAGAACGAAAACAGGGAGCTGTCAATGGATGTTGTGGCAAAAGTAAGGTCTGAAGTCTCAAAACTTCTTTATAATTGAAAAGGAACAAAATGAGTGTTCAACAAATAGCATTATTTATTGCAGCGGGAGTATCTATATGGGTGTATATGGATGCGAAAAAAAATAACTACAGCACGCAAATGTCTATAGGATGGATGTTAGGTGTTTTTATGCTTATGATAGTATTTTTACCTTTTTATCTAATTGTTAAAGCAAAGCGTGCAAAACGTCCTGTAATTTCTACAACCTGTGAGTATTGCAGTAAGGACTATTTCGGCAACCCAAACTATTGCCCGCATTGTGGGCATTTGGTGCGCAAAGTATAGTACGCAAGG
This sequence comes from Candidatus Scalindua sp., assembly GCA_018670825.1. GTDB lineage: Bacteria > Planctomycetota > Brocadiia > Brocadiales > Scalinduaceae > Scalindua. Next base: position 10,309 of record JABHIW010000161.1, read on the forward strand.
TGGTTATGATGAAAGAGAGAATAACAAAAGAAATAAAGGATGCAATGAGGTCCGGAGAAAAGCTGAGAGTGTCCGTATTGAGGATGGTACTGGCCGATATCATAAACATTGAAAAGTCTGGTAAAGATTTTAAACATATTGATATTATAAGAGGATACGCAAAGAAGCTAAAGAAAACCATTGAAGAATACGAACGTTTACATCTTCAAGATAAGGTAATGTCTTATGATGAAGAGCTGAAGATAGTTGAAGAATTTCTACCAAAGCAGATGTCAGACGAAGAGCTTAAGAAGGTAGTAACAGAACTACTAGATTCAGAAAAGCTTGGAGATATGGGGTCGGCAATGAAGCTTGTTATGGGTAAATATAAAGACATTGCTGATGGTAAAAAGGTTCAGGCATTGGTAAAGGAAATATTTTTAAAAGCATAATATTAAATTCCGCCAAAAAGATTATCAGATAAACCCGTCCAGTAGCATGGAGGGCCATAATCATTGTTGTAAAATTTCTACGTATCCATATCGTTTTTTGTAGTATCCAGGGAAAAGGTTATTATTTTTGATACTGCATTGTTTTTGCCTTTTTATAAAATAATTTTTTTTAATAAAGCCTTGCTTTGTTACTTCGGAAACTCCCTTGCTTTTTTTATATTTCTTTTTCCCCTTTCCTCTATGATTTTTTTTGGGAATTGTATGGCCGCCTTTGTTGTTTAAATAATTTTTTCCGCTTGTTTTATGGTCACCACCACCCTCCGTCAATATTTGATAATGGTGGCTTAAGCTGATCATTTCGATGCATGTCACACATGATTCCCGCCAATGCTACGTGTATGGATTTATCAGTAATAACTGCTGAGATGTTGAACATAAATAAATTTAATTCTTGTTTTCTGTGCTGATGGAGCCAGAGGGGTCTTGGAGGTCTGTTCTTGGCGAGCTTGTATGTTTTCAGTTTCTAAGGCCTCCCAGGTTAGTAGTTGTAACAGATTGCTGGAAATTTGTAACCGTATTTCCGTGTTAAAAAATATAGGATGGATCTTAAGCTTGGTGTAGCTTCTTGGAGTTTGTTTTCTAGGTTATTGGAGGTCATGGTGCTGCAAGGTTCAGTATCAACAGATATGGTGTTTGAGTAGAATTTCATTATTCGTTTTTTTAGAATTATTTCTTTTGCTGCCAATTTTTATTTAGAGAGATTTCTTAAAATGGACTTTCTGTATTTTTTTTACATTTAGTGGGCATCAATAAAGTGTAGTTTTGTTACACAAGATGTGTGGTCGTTTTGTGTGTAATATACAAAATATAGCATTTTTTTGCTTGACATTATATTGTGATTTGTTAGATTACGCGCGCAGGTAACAAATTAGTAGTCGTGATTTGATATTTTTTGTTTTACTGACAGGTTAAATGGACAGGGAGAACGTAGTAGTTTTTGTTGCGTAATTATTTTTTAAATTTATATTTTAAGATTCGAGGGGGGGTGGAAAATGGCAGTAAAAAAAGCAGTGGCCAAGAAGAAACCGGTAGCAAAGAAAAAGGTAGTAGCAAAGAAAAAAGTAGTAGCAAAGAAACCGGCAGCTAAGAAAAAAGTAGTAGCAAAGAAACCGGCAGCTAAGAAAAAAGTAGTAGCAAAGAAACCGGCAGCTAAGAAAAAAGTAGTAGCAA
>JABHIW010000079.1 GCA_018670825.1 Candidatus Scalindua sp.
GCAGGACCTGTCGATTGTAACAAAGAGCTCTCTAATATAATTGAACAATCTATACAGTATAGTGAAATAACTGAAGGCGCCTTTGATATTACCATTGGCCCACTCATGAAAAAGTGGGGATTTTTTAAGAAGCAGGGACGAATTCCTGGCAAGGAAGAGTTGGAATCCGTACTTAAATCGGTTTCTTATAAAAATATCATTATTGAAGAGAAAGCAATAAAATCACTTGCAAAGAACCCGATAACCGTAAAAAAAGTATCTTTTAAGAACACAGGTACCCAGATTGATCTGGGAGGAATTGGAAAGGGCTACGCAGTTGACAGGGTAACCAGCGTACTGAAACAAAACGGAATAAATTCAGCACTGATAAACTTCGCAGGAAATATTTATACATTTGGAACCCCACCCGGAAAAGATTCATGGGTTATAGGGTTGCAGCATCCACGCGAAAGTGAGGGGCTTCTCGGTACATTTGAGATTAAGGACAAAGCCGTATCCACTTCCGGTGACTACGAGAAATTCTTTACTATTGAAGGAAAACGCTACTCACACATAATCGATCCCAGAACGGGCAACCCCGTTACGGGCATCGTGAGTGTAACAATAGTAACAGACAACGCGACCAGGGCAGACGCCCTTTCCACAGGGGTCTTTGTCCTGGGGAAAGAGAAGGGAATGGCTCTTATAGAAAAACTGCCGGATGTTGAGGGCATTATTATCTATGAGAATGCTAACTCCAAACTGTCCACCAAAACCTCCAGCGGAATGCAGGCACTTTTCAAAAGAAACACCGAAGGCTCTCAAAAAGAGGCCAAGACAGACATGATTATGTCGGGTAGTTAAGGTGTTCCGAGAAAATGTGGTAAAAGATGAAATACCCTGTAGTGGAAGCTTACAGGTTTCCACTAATACTCTATCCATGGGCGTAATGATTGACTGCTTATACGTCAGTATCTAATTGCATGTAAGGGGTTTATTGATAATTTTCTTTCTATCAACGACCGTAAAATCACTCCCATAAATGCGTAGAAAAGGCTGTACACACAATTGCGAAGAAGAGAGTTTCCCCCCTTCACTTTTTATACTGGAGATTACAAGTTTTCTGCTTGAATCATACATTCTGCTTACCATCCGTAATCGTTCTGTAGGTGTTCGTGGCATAAGCATCTCTTTCTACCATAATTCTGCTTCCTTTGAAGTATCACTCATTCTCTTTCGCCTTTCGTAAGAGATTGACAATCCTAAGGACATCAACCCAATTCTGCATATACTTCCAATCAAGCCTATTGATAAACCAAATAATAAGTTCACTATCCACTGTATTATCTTGTTTAGTGTGACACTGAGGCCAGCAAAAATACAGTATTTATTTGAAAGATTATGTTCATCTGCTTTAATAAGAGAAATTTATTTGTATAAATTGATAAATCATGAATAGAAGTCCAGTGGAAAGAGAGAGTTTTAAAGGCAAAAAAGTAACTGTGATGGGGTTAGGGTTATTTGGAGGGGGTGTTGGCGCGGTCAGATACCTTGCTTCCCAGGGTGCGGATGTGACTGTTACAGATTTGAAAAGTGCTGAAGAACTGTCCGCTTCTCTTAAACGAATTGGTAAACTGCCTGTTAAGCTCAAGCTTGGTAAACACGATAAAGAGGATTTTGTGAACGTGGACATGCTGGTTGTCAGTCCTGCTGTACCTGATGATTCGAAGTTCTTAGAAATAGCATTTAAAAATAATATACGTATCGATTCTGAACTCAGTATTTTCTTCAGGCATTGCCCTGCACCCATAATAGGGATTACGGGAAGTAACGGCAAATCTACAACTACATCATTACTGGGAGAGATGCTGAAAGAAGCGGGAATTAAAACATGGGTTGGCGGAAACATCGGCGTTTCATTGTTAGAAAATCTTGACGAAATAAAACCCGATGATGTTGTTGTACTCGAGATATCAAGTTTTCAGCTTGAATATCTCGCCAGGATAAAGATGAGTCCACATATAAGCATAGTAACAAATATAGCACCAAATCACCTTGACAGGCACAAAACTATGGAAAACTATATAGGCACTAAAAAGGCAATTGTTCATTATCAACAAGAGGATGATTACGCAATACTGAATTACGACGATCCGACATTGAAAAAATGGGAAGGTGAAAGTAAAGGCCGCCATCTTTGGTTCAGTATAACAAAAGAGCTGGAGCATGGCACCTTCCTGAAAAATAATGAAATTATTATTAATCATAATTCCACAAGAACAGTTATCCCCTGCTCAACACAAATTAACATAAAAGGAACTCATAACTGGCAAAATATAATGGCAGCATCATACGTAGCAACCTTAATGCATGCCAATGTAGAGTCTATTAAAAATGCAATTATAGGATTTACCGGATTAGAACATCGATTGGAGTACGTACACACTATCAACCAAGTACAATATTACAACGATTCAAAGGCAACTACACCGGAAGCGGCGATAGCAGGCATAAAGGCGTTTGACAGCCCAACAGTACTCATTGCAGGAGGATATGATAAAAAAGTCAGCCTTCATCAGTTTGCACAGGAATGTATCAGAAATACAAAATGCGTAATTCTAATTGGAGAGACCGCGAATACCATACAGAAACTTATTCAAGACATAAAAGGAGAAAAGACAAAACCGGAGGTTTATATGGCAGCATCTCTGGATGAGTCAGTCAAAAGGGCATCTGAAGTTGCGGAGCCAGGAGATATCGTCTTGCTGTCACCGGCATGCGCAAGTTTCGGTATGTTTGCAAACTTCGAAGAGAGAGGAAAAAAGTTTAAAGAACTTGTGTCTCAATTGAACATGAAAGAGTAGAACTGCTTGCTATAGGCAAAAGAACCAGGAAAAATGGTTACTCACGCAAAGCCGCAGAGATCGCCAAGACAATACAAAAAATGTTTAAAAGTCTTTTTTCCCTTTACGAACTTAGCGGCTTTACGTGAGAATATGTAATTTAAACTTGATTAATTGAAATGATTGACAAAATTGAACACAATAGCTCACGCATAAATCAACTTAAAGAAACTGCAATAGGTATAGTTAAACGCCTGAAAGAAAACGGGTTCAGTGCGTTATTCGCGGGTGGTTGTGTTCGTGATATGCTGATGGGCAGTATACCGGAAGACTATGATATTGCTACGAATGCACGTCCCGATGATATTATAAATATATTCAAACGAACAGTCCCTATCGGCATTCACTTTGGAGTAGTTCTGGTCATGGAAAATGACTTCGAGTTCGAAGTTGCCACATTCAGATCTGACGGCACATACTCCGATGGACGTCACCCTGACACGGTAACATTCTGCGATGCCAGAGGAGATGCATTAAGACGAGACTTTACGATTAACGGAATGTTTTATGACCCGATTAAAGATAAACATTTTGATTATGTTGGAGGGGAAGATGATCTGAAAGCCCGTCTTGTCCGGGCCATTGGAAACCCCTTTGAAAGATTTAATGAAGACAGGTTACGAATGATAAGGGCCGTACGTTTTGCATGCCGATTTAATTTCAAGATTGAAGATAAGACTGCTGAGGCTATAAAAAAGCTTTATAATAAATTATTAACCGTAAGCAAAGAAAGGATCAGGGATGAACTCCGAAAGACATTAACCGGCCCAAACCCGGATACGAGTATCAAAATGCTAGACGAACTGAACCTTCTGCATGAAATACTTCCGGAAGTGACAGCAATGAAAGGTGTAGAACAACCGGAAAACTTTCACCCGGAAGGTGATGTCTTTACGCATACCCTGCTCACATTAACAAAATTGGCAGACGGAAGAGAAGTAACAGATACCAGTAAAGAACGTGTTTCCGTCTCGAGCAGCATTGATAATAAAAATATATCCGGCAGTTGGGAACTGGCAATGGCTGTACTTCTTCACGACATAGGTAAACCCGTAACATTTGAGGTTTCAGATCGTATCAGGTTTAACAATCATGATAGTGTTGGCGCCAAAATGGCGGAAAAGATATGTGAACGATTAAGAATGTCGAATGCCGAGAAAGAACGCATTACATGGTTAGTAAAAATGCATCTCTATCTAAGACATGCGCAGGAGATGAGGATAAGCAAGCTTAAGAGGCTTTTTGCCCACGAAGGCTACCCTGAACTTGCAGAGCTATATAAGGTAGATTCACTTGCCAGTACTGCAAATCTTGATGATTACAACTTTTGTCAGAATATGTTTGAAGAACTGAAAGAAGAGGAGATAAAACCAGAACCCCTTATAACAGGCAATGATTTAATTGCTTTAGGACTAAAATCCGGCCCAATATTCTCAAAAATCCTGGATGCGATAAAAGATGAACAACTGGAGCAGAAGATTACAACAAAGGAAGACGCTTTAAAAAAGGCAAAAGAGCTTGTGGCAATAGAATCAAGTTAACGCTCTATGAGTAGACTTTTACTGTTCGACAGTTCTACTGCTTACCATAGACAACAGAATCATGAAACTATATACAATCGGTCACCGTGAAGGTATATACTTTTGTACAGATACGATAATAAGTTTCGCTTATATTTTTGTAGAAATTGAATTTTTTGAAATCATCATTGATTCTCTAAAATATTGCCAGAAAGAAAAAGGGCTACAGCTCATAGCATATGTAATTATGCCCAATCACGTTCATACTATTTTAGGTGCAAACAATGGTAACATTTCCAATATTTTACGTGATTACAAACAATATACTTCACGAAAGATCACTGAAACTCTCAGGCGAAGGAGAAAAGTTCAAACTCTTTCACTATTCAAATCTACGGCAAAACGTGATGGAAAAGATAATCAATACAAAGTATGGTAATCAGGCAGCCATCCCCTATTGATGGATTATGAAGAGAAATTATTTCAAAAAATTGAATATGTTCACCATAATCCAGTACGAAAAGGTTTTGTTGAAGCACCTGAGCATTGGGTATACTCGAGTGCAAGAAATTATATCACCAATGATGCTTCTATTATAGAAATTCAGAAGTTATGGTAAAAAGCATGAAAGAGTAGACTCTTTCCGTTTTACCTGTTCGACAGTAGAACTGTCGAACAGGAATTTCCGATATTTTCCACAACTTTAGCTCACTTCAAACTTAAGGCACTTTTAACTTTTTCTGAAAGGCAAAAGAACATTGAAGGTTATAATAAAAGATTCAAAAAGAGAATATGATGGTTTTTTTAAAGTTGATAAGGTCGTCCTTCAACATGAAAAATTTGATGGTTCAATGAGCAAAGATATTGACCGGTTAAACTTCAACAGGGGAGACACAGTAGCTGTTATCTTATATAATAAAATTAATAATTCTGTTGTTTTGATCAGGCAATTTCGGTATCCGGCATATGTAGATGACGGCCCGGGCTGGCTGATAGAATGTGTTGCGGGGATCAAAGATAACGGTGAAGTTCTCGTCGCAAAGAAAGAAGTTCTGGAAGAAACCGGCTATAAGATCGAAGAGCTGAAATATCTAACACGGTTCTATCCGAGCCCTGGGGGATGCTCTGAAATAATATCTGTATATCTCGCTTACGTTGAAGGAAGAGGGGAGATAGAAGATAAATATTTTGGTACAGGCAACGAAGATATTCAGGTTATAGAAATTCCACTGGTCAAAGCATTTGAGATGATTATGAACGGCGAAATTTGTGATGGGAAAACCATAATAGGCCTATTCCACCTTCGTGATAAACTGGAAAAAGGTTAAAGGCACTATAAGCAGTAAATGTTTGTAAGTACTCAATAAGCAGATGAGAACCTCCCCTTAATCCCCTCCTTTGCAAGGAGGGGAAATGGGGTGGTAATAATTTAAAAGTTCTCATCTGCTTATCAAGTACTTACGTAAAAATAAAAACTGGATTCCCCACGAAAGTAGGGATATTTTACTGTCCGATTGTTCTACAATCGGATACATAAAACATAAGTAGTTCCACTACTATTACGTGTTAACAGATAACCATGAAAGAGTAGAACTCTTTCAATTTTGTATGTTCAACAGCAGAACTGTCGAACAGTAAGTAAATACGGTTAAATAAATATTATGAAGAATAAGACTGTTTTCGTAGATATAGATACCCAATTTGATTTTATGGATCCCTGCGGAAATCTTTATGTTCCTGGTGCGGAAGATATCGTCGATAACGTTAAAAAACTCTTTGATTACGCACAAGAACACAAAATCAAAATACTCTCTTCAATGGACGCGCACACATCTGATGACCCGGAGTTCAAGCTCTTTCCTCCCCATTGTATAAAAGGCACCCCCGGCAATCATAAAATTGAAGCAAGCACATGTAATGAGAATATCATAATCGAAAACAGAGAGCAGGACATTACAGAGTCTATAATGGACCATGAGCAAATAATTGTTGAAAGCCAAACATTTGATATCTTTGAAAGCACTAACACAGACAAAATCGTAAAAAAACTGGATGCACAGAACTTTGTAGTATTTGGAGTGGCGACAGACTACTGTGTAAAAGCGGCAGTTCTTGGATTATTAAAACGGGATTATAACGTTTCTCTGGTTATGGATGCGACAAAAGCAATTACAAAAGAAGGAGAAGAACAATCTCTGAATGAAATGAAAGATGCCGGAGCTGCTTTCACAATCACAAAGGATATCTTAGTAATGTAAATCACAAACTAAAGAGGTTCACATTATAGTACCTATTCATTAGTATGAAAACAGTGTAGTTTGTGTATAATTTAGAATGTTGAAAAGATTAATAATATATTCAGCCTTCATTACCGTATTAATAATGATTATTCCGAAATTTATAGAAAAAAAATTGATTTTCCATCCGGACAAAAGTAATGACCACACAACTCCGGATGCTTATGGCATTGAGTATGATGATGTTACATTCAGGACCGAGGATGGGCTGGAGCTGCACGGTTGGTTCATTCCCGGTAAAAAATCCTCAACCGATGCAGATCTGCATACACTCCTATGGTTTCACGGTAATTCCGGCAACGTAAACCGCAGGCTCGACAACATAAAGATGTTACATGATAGAGTGCCGGTAAATGTCTTTATCTTTGACTATCGCCAATACGGCAGAAGTGAGGGCAAGATAACCGAACAGGGAACCTATATGGACGCAAGGGCAGCCCTTGCGTATCTACACTCACGAAATGACATAAACAGTGAAAAAATTATCTTCTTTGGCCGTTCCCTTGGCAGTGCAGTAGCTGTTGACCTTGCAGTGAAAGAGAAATGCCGTGCCCTGATCCTCGAAACACCTTTTACCTCTATAAAAGAGATGGGGAAAGAGCTCTATCCATTCCTACCCTTTACTATTTTTTTAAGAACAAAATATGACTCTCTCTCTAAGATCAGGGACATAAAAGTACCAACCCTTATCATGCATGGAGACAAAGATGAGCTTGTTCCAATCGAACAGGGAAAGAGGTTATATGAGAAAGCTAATGAACCCAAAGAATTCTACACTATCCCCGGAGCCATGCACAACGACACCCACATTGTTGGTGGAGTAGAATATTTTGACGTGATCAAAAATTTCGTGAATAAACTGGAAAAATAAAAAAGCTGAGTACTCATTACGGAACAACACTAACAAGAAAAGATAGGACGATTAAATGAGCCCCATATATCATATTATTTTTGGGTTTGTACTTATTGGATTAAGTATTTATTTAATAAAGAATGAGATGAGTAAAGCTAAGAAAAAATATAGCATCATCCTTCTTATTCTTTCTATCACGACATTAATTGGAGGGATTGGTAGATTGTTTATTATATAAAAAACGCTAACGAAGCTCTTCCCGCATGGCAAAAAGCAGTTCTTCCACTTCTGTTCCTTCCATCAGTATATCCGGTCAAATCATGTTAATCTTGTGAAAGAATATCCATTTCTTATGATTCATCCTTTTCCTCAGTAGGAAGTTGTGTAACAACAAATGATTTTGTTGATAGCAGGTCCTGATCATCCCTGGTAACTATGGAGATGATGTTTGGGCCATCTTCAAGTGGAACATCACTGGCAAAAGCGAGGGTTGATTTGTCCTCTTCAGAAGCGTCTCTATTAGACTTATAAAACACTTTATCTTCATTTACCAGTATATAGACATATTTTATTGCATTATCATCTCTTACTGTGCCGGAAAGGGATATATGCTCCTGCCTGAATGTATCATGTGGTTTTTGTGTATCAAGTTCTATTAGTGGAGGAACGTTTTGTAAAAAGAGATCGTCTACCGTTTGTTGACCGGAGTAAGCACGCCAACTGATTTCTACGTGATCGGAAGAAATCCATCCAAATCTACCTTCAGGCATTTTTACGCGATACCACGACTCCGTTTCTTTGTCGGCGATAAGAGTTGTTCCGTTACTCGCATAGGAAATTACCGGTGTTGAAGGAGATTTGCCGTTGTAAATAGGAACAGAATCATCAATTACTTTGAGAGTTTTTTCTGTCGACTCCATTTTCCCATTCTTCCCATTCAGGTCTACGTCAAATTCCAATTTACCGGAAATACGTGTTCCGTAAGTGGTATCCGCGATCGTAAGATCAACAGAAAAATCATCAGCTTCCAGAGTATCTCTTACCGAGAGTTTTATTTTAAGAGATTTTGACTCCCCTGGGAGTAATTCTCCTAATTCCATTTTACCCCTTTCTATATAGACCTCTTTCTGACTCAACTTTCTCAGGGCAATAATATTTTTTTCAGATGTACCTTTACCAATATTTTTTACAAAGAGTACCAGATCTACGACTTCCCCTTTTTGTATAATTCCATCTCCGTTTCCTGTTAATCCTTCACCTTCATCAATTATCTGATGTGAATATGAGAATACCGGTTTGGGCAGCGCATCAATTAATACGGAACCTTTAACATCTTCCAGTGTATTTCCATTAAATTCATTGAACTTAACGATAAGTTCATCCTTTCTGTTTACAGAGTTTTGTGGAATTTTTATTGTCTTAGAAGATGTTTTTGTCTCACCCTTCTCTACCTTGCCAAAAATAAACTCACGCTTGTTGATAAGAAGGTTCTTAGATTCCGTCATACCTCTTAGTTGATATAAGGGACCTTCACTGTTATTAGTAACGCTGATTTCTATTTTCAGTTCTTCCGCTGCTTTAACTTCCCCATTAGAAGGTGTAAGTTTTAGAGTTGTTGTTACAGATGGGAGGAAGGTTGTTTCCCCGGTAGACCAGTCAATGTCCTGGGTATTTAAGGCATCTGCGATCTTTGTTTCCTCGCTTTTTTTGAACTCTTCAATAATTGGTTTTAATTGGTCTAAAAAATCGTCATTTTTGCCGTAGAGATGAGAGTTAAGGATAATTTTTTTAGCAAATTGTACATGCGTATCTTTATCCAGATCAGGTATTTTATAGTAGTCTTCTTCCTTTATTTTTTCTTCTTTCTCACCTTCTTCACCTTCTTCTTTTTCGTCATCAACATGTACAAGATACCTTACTTTTTCATAAGGCACCTCGGCTTCTGAATGTTCACCCAGGTGTTTCTTTAAATCTTCTTCTCTAAAATGAGGATTCTCATTGAATAAGACAATTTCATCTTTTGTAACCCGTGATTGTACAAGCAAAACATCCGGTGAGATGCCTACTGACTGTATATCGGTAAAGTTCGGTGTTAAATACTTGCCTACCGTAAGCTTTAGTGCCGCACCACTATTTATCAGATCGATCAGTTGCTGTATGGAGCCTTTGCCGAAGCTGGTATCACCAATAAGCGGGGCTCGATTATTATCTTTCAGTGCTCCGGCAACTATTTCTGCTCCGGATGCGCTCCCTGCATCTATAATCACAACCAGCGGGCATTTGTTAAGGTCTTTAGATGATTTTTTTGCCTTTTGAATTTTCTGTTTACCCATTGGTTCTACAGTAACTACAATCATGCCCGAAGAAAGAAATTTGTCCGCAACGGCAATTGCCTGGCCTAACAAACCACCGGCGTTATTACGAAGATCAAGAATAACTCCTTTTAATTCGCCGCTTTCAGTTGTTAACTTCTCAATTTCTTCTTCTAAAGATTGTGCTGTATCTTCCTGGAAATTTCTTATCTTTATATATCCAATGTTACCATCAGCCAATTTCGAGCTAACGCTGGGTATTGAGATAATTTCCCTGATAAGAGTAACTGTTTTATTGGTCTGAGATTTTTTGCTTTCCACTATTAAGATAACGGCAGTAGAAGGATCACCTCTAAGTTTATTAACCGCTTCTTGTAATGACATGTTTATTGTAGAATCTTCATCAATTGCGATGATTTTATCTCCTGACTTCAGGCCTGCCCTGAATGCGGGGGTCCCTTCAATAGGAGAAATCACGGTTAATATTCCATCTCTCAGGCCAACGACCATACCAAGGCCACCAAATTTACCTGAGGTCCCTATTTTAAACTCGTCAAAGTCTTTAGGCGGAAAAACAACGGAATGAGGATCTAATTGTGAAAGCATGCCATTAATTGCCGCATATTCAATATCCTCTGTTTTGATTTCGTGATGTTTATTATCATTTACAAAGTGTAAAACATCGTTCAAGGTATTGTATAATTCGCCAAGTCGCCGTATTTTGGAAATATCGACTACTTTAGATGTTTCATCAACCAGGATTTCTATTTTCTCTGATTTGTCGTCCACATTAACTTGGACTTCAGGAATTATTCTTTCGAGCCAGGAAAGTGATGCTTTCAGCATTTCCTTGGGTTTTATTCTGTCAGGTTCAACATAGAAACGATTCACGTATGAACAAACAATACCGACTAAACGGAATTTATACTCTTCCTTTTCCTGACTAACCGCTTCGTTAAAATGCTTGTTAAGTGAACTGCTATTCGATATAGCGAAAAAAGTCACTAAAATAGATGCGCAGAAAAAGATTACAAGTGTGATAAGATATTTTTTCTTGTACATTTTAAAAGTTTCCTTGCTAAAATATTACCGCAAAGTTAGTTATTAAATTTTATCAGCTATTTTTGAGAATGCAATATAAGCTTGATTATATGCCAAGTCAAGGATAAGTTCGTTATGAGTAAACACTAAGCTTAAAAATTTATTGACAGAATGATCCATAATGCTTAAACTTGCTTTCCTAGTATAAAAAGGGCGATTAGCTCAGTTGGCTAGAGCGCTTGCCTTACAAGCAAGATGTCATAGGTTCGAGTCCTATATCGCCCACCATCATAAAAGAGATAAAAGATTTATGGCTTCATGTAAATGAAGAAGTGGGGGCCGTAGCTCAATTGGTTAGAGTACCAGACTGTCGATCTGGATGTTGCGGGTTCGAGTCCCGTCGGCCTCGCCATTATTAAATTTTTTATTCATCTGAGGTTTTTGGAATCGTTTTATAGAGGCGATCACTGTGCTTGCTAGCATGCTTTGGTTGGAAACCTCATTGTGGCGCTGTTTTTTGATAAGCAAATGTTTAGTGAGAACAATGCGCCCATAGCTCAATTGGATAGAGTATCGGTCTACGAAACCGGGGGTTGCACGTTCGAATCGTGCTGGGCGCATATAAATCCTTTTGAGTTATAGTTGTTAAGTTCATGATAACTGAATTCCATTCGCATGAGTACTATATGCGGCAGGCAATCGCTGAAGCAAAAAAGGCCTTTGAAAAGGACGAAGTCCCTGTAGGAGCAATAATTGTTTATAATAATAGGGTAATTGCGAAGGCGCATAATCAACGGGAGATGTTATTAGACCCCACAGCTCATGCTGAAATGATTGCCATCACACAGGCATCTGCATATCTTCAAAACTGGAGGCTGAGCGATACTACCGTATATATAACCCTTGAACCGTGTACAATGTGCGCAGGTGCATTGGTCCAGGCCCGGGTCAAAAACCTGGTATACGGAGCAAAAGATGAAAAATACGGTGCTTGTGAGTCTACAGTAAATTTGGTTAATGATCCTCGCTTTAATCACCGCATGAATGTTATCTCTGGGGTTTTAGAGGATGAGTGTAGTTTCCTTTTGAAACAATTTTTTCTGGAAAAACGTCGGATCGATTGATCTCCCGGCTGAAACAGCGTGCCGGTTTTTTATGCCGGGCAGACGGCTTGTTCTACCATAGTAAAGTGGAGGGATGGCTGAGCGGTTGAAAGCGCTGGTTTCGAAAACCAGTTGAGGAGAAATCTTCACGCGAGTTCGAATCTCGCTCCCTCCGTTTTGATATGGAGGGGACAATTTCCAGTAACAATATTTACCCGGATTGAGGCAGGTCTGAATCTCCTTCACTCAATCTCGGATTGGAGAGGTGTCCGAGTGGCCGAAGGAGCACGCTTGGAAAGCGTGTAGGTGGGTAACTGCCTCGCGGGTTCGAATCCCGCCCTCTCCGCCATAAACATGCTCTTTTAGGTTATTTAAGTATTAAGTAACACTGTTAAAATTATGGCCGTGCTAGACGGGGAGCTAGCGGTTCCTTGTGACCTGCAAACCGCTTATGCAGGGTCGATCGCTTTTTGGAGGTTTTCGGACTTTTGTTACTTTTTAAGTAAGTGGTGTTGAAGACTGGGTCTCATGCAATAAGGCTATGTGAACCTGGTCAGATGCGGAAGCAAGCAGCCATAAGCATTTGTACTTATGTGCCGTGAGGTTGCCTGGTTGGAGCTAACTGCATGGAAAGTAAAAGGGAAAGAAAATCGAATTAAAGTGCACGGCCGTTTTTGCTAATTTAGGGAAGATATGTCATATATAGTTCTCTCGAGAAGATATCGACCAAAATCATTCAGTGAAATTGTCGGGCAAAAACATGTAGTTACTACATTGGTTAACGCACTTCAGGCAAACCGTGTTGCCCATGCTTATTTGTTTGCCGGCCCTAGAGGGGTTGGCAAGACATCTATGGCAAGGATACTCTCCAAGGCTCTTAATTGTCAAAAAGGCACTACCGATACCCCCTGCAATAAATGCTCTATATGTAATAGCATTACAAGTGGAAATGGCATTGATGTTCTGGAAATAGACGGGGCTTCCAACCGTGGCATAGATGAGATACGAAATATCAGGCAGAATGTGGGGTATGCCCCCGCCGCTTCAAGATATAAAATTTACATTATAGATGAGGTGCACATGTTGACGAAGGAAGCGTTCAATGCAATTTTGAAAACACTAGAGGAGCCTCCTGAACATGTAAAATTTATCTTTGCCACTACATCACCAAGCCGTGTACCTGATACTGTTCAGTCACGCTGCCAGAGGTTTGATTTTAAAAATATCTCCATACCTGATATTAGTGACAGGCTGGCACAGCTTTGCAAAACAGAGAATATTGCTGCAGAGGAAGAGGTACTCCAATCCATCGCGAAATATGCCAGGGGAGGATTGAGAGATTCCGAATCAATTTTAGACCAGCTTGCTTCCTTTTGTCATGAAAAAATAACGTTAAGAGACGTTTACGATATTTTTGGAGTCGTCAGCGAAGAGAAACTCTCAAGTTTAATTAATAGCTTTATTGAAAAAAATCCTGAATCCTCTATAGTAATATTTCATGATATCATCGATAGCGGAAAGGATATAGAGGGTTTTATTGACCAATTACTCCTTTATCTCCGCGATTTGCTCCTTGTTTCAGTGCGTAAAAAGGAACGTGATACTATAGAGACGGTATCAGGAGATATTGATCTCTTAAGAATGCAATCCTCATCATTTTCTCCTGATACTCTGATGTATATGTTTCAGATAATTTCTGAAGCTAAAACAAAAACACGGGATTTACTCCAACAGAAGATTTATCTGGAAGTTTTATTTGTAAAACTTGCTACCATGGAAGAATTAAGGCCATTAAGCTCCGTTTTAGATAAAATAGAAGGAATGAAAAAGATGTTCGAAGGTAACGAGGGGAATGTAGACAAAGTAGTATCCATAAGAGATGCAGATGTTAGAGTACCGGTAAAACCTGGGATACCAGAAAAACCTTCTCATGATTATGTCGCTTTGAATAAAAAGGTAAATCCTGATAACAGTTTTGCTGATACCTGGAAAAAAGTTATGATAGAGATCCTTGCAAAAAAAAAGACAACCTGGGCCCTATTACAGAATGCAAGGGTATTAAACATTGACGATAATGAAGCGATTGTAGAAGTCCCAAAAAATTACCTTATTCATAAAGAAAGGCTTGAAAAACCTGAAGAAAAGCGGATAATTGACGGTTGTCTGAAAAAAGTAACAGGAAAGAAGATTCGTGTTAGATTTGTTGTCTCAAAAAATGATATTAAGGTAGTTGATAATAAGAGAAGCAGTCATGGAGTAGTACAAGAAGGAAAAAACAAAAAATCGGATGATGATATAAAAAATGAGCCTATGGTAAAGAAAGCTATCGAGTTTTTTGATGGGTCAATTGTTAATGTAAGGGAGGAAAAGGGATGAAGGGAATGGGTAACATGGGCAACATGATGAAGCAAATGCAGAAACAGGCTGCAACCATGCAGAAACAAATGGAAACTATTCAGGCCGACCTTAAAGAGCGTATCATAGAAACAAGTTCTGGCGGCGGGATGGTAACAGTAAATGTAAATGGAAAGCAGGAGCTTTTATCTATAAAAATTGATAAGGAAGTTGTTGACCCTGAGGATGTCCAAATGTTAGAAGACCTTATATTAGCTGCAGTATCTCAAGGTATGAAAAAGTCTCAGGAAATGTATCAAGAGGAAATGGGAAAGATGACAGGCGGTATGAACATACCGGGATTACCAAATATGTTTTAATAAAACACTATATAAAAATGAAAACGTATCCTCATCGATGTTGAATCTCATGAAAGAACTGGGCAGGATGCCCGGTATAGGCCGGGGACAATAATATTCAAGAAGTGATCATTGCCACAAATCCGAATAGGGAAGGCGATGTTACCGCTATGTACATTCATGAACGTTTAGAACCTTTAGGGATTCAAGTAACACAACTGGCGAGAGGCATGCCATCGGGAAGTTATCTGGAATATGCAAATTCTGCAGTTATTGCCGATGCGATTCATGGTAAAAAATTAATGCAAAAAGATTAAAGTTTTTCAAGGTAACAATATATGAGAATAGATACCGTATTATCACCGCAACTTCGACAACAGATGAAACTGGCACCTCAGGTGATCCAGTCCATTGAGATACTCCAGCTGCCAATGTTGGCTTTAGTAGAACATGTACAGCAAGAACTGGTGGAGAATCCCGTCTTAGAAGAAGTGACTGATGATGAAAAAGATGAACAAAAAACAGATGAGCAAAAAACACTTGATGACACGCTTGCAGAAGGCAAAAACGAGGATGAAGAGAAGGAGGATGAAGAGTTTAAAAGGCTTGGAGAAATGGCAGATGATTGGGGTGACTACTTTTCTCAAACAAATATAAAAAGAAGTGATGGTGGAGAGGAACGAGATCGTAAACAGGAAGCATTAGAAAATACTGCCGCAGGATCAATATCACTTCAAGATTACCTTCTTGGACAGTTATCGATTATGGAGCTAGAGGATTCGCTTATGGCTATCTGTGAAAACATAGTCTTTAGCGTTAATGATATCGGATATCTGGCTTATCCTTTAGAAGAAATTACCGAACCAATGGAAATGCCGGTAAGCATTGAACAAGCGAATGAAGCCCTGGCCATTATACAAAGCATGGAACCGCTTGGCGTAGGAGCACGGAACCTGAAAGAATGTCTACTGCTGCAATTAGATACACGAGACTCTGATTATAATATCACTAAGGAATTAATCTCAAATCACCTTGAAGATGTTGAAACAAAGAAATATAAACTTATAGCAAAAAAGTTGGGATATAACCTGGAACTTATCAGGAAAGTTATAGAATTCATTAAGACGCTGAATCCCAAACCTGGCTCTCTTTTTGGCAACGAACGAATTCCTTATGTAACGCCGGAAGTCAAAGTGGATTGTGTGGACGGGAAATATGAAGTCACACTCATAGGAGACCATAATCTTCCACGCATTTATATAAGCTCGTTTTATAAAGACGTGCTTGTTGGTAAAGATCATGACCTGAACACAAGGCGCTATATTCGCAAAAAGATCGAATCTGCCAGATGGCTTATAGATGCTATTGAACAGAGAAAAGGAACACTGCACAAAGTGGCTGTCAAGATAGTAGAAATGCAAACGAAATTTTTTGAAGAAGGCACCCTCGGACTTCGTACTTTAAAGATGCAGGATGTTGCAGATGCTGTAGGGATACATGTATCAACGGTAAGCCGTGCTATAGCACATAAATATGCACAAACTCCTAAAGGAATTTTTGAGTTAAAATATTTCTTTACAGGAGGGTTTATGAATGCTGATGGTAATATGGAATCGTGGGAAGCAACAAGACAAAAATTGGCAAAAATTGTAAATGAAGAAAACAAATCACACCCCTTAAGCGACGAGGAAATTGCTTCTAAATTAAGAGAGATGGGTGGTGATATTGCAAGGAGAACAGTAACAAAATATAGAAGAAGCATGAAAATTCCTTCTTCAAGAAAAAGAAGAGAATGTTAAAAACTCACTAATTCCGTTTTACAAAAAAACATTGAAGTCAATTGAAATCATAAAAAAAACTATTATGTTTCTAATATTTATAGCGTGTGCTTCGGGATGCTATTCTTTTGACAAAAGTCACAATGCTGCTCAGAACCGTGCACTAAAGAAGGATTTAAGATTATTACATAAAGATGTCGATTCTTTTCTCGGCTCCCCAGACTCGTCAATGCTCAGTAAATGATAGAAACTACAGGTCCGGAAGAGGGCCATTCACATATAATATTTCCACCTTCCACATAATAGCTTAAAGCAAATCGCTAAAATATTCAATTCATAATAAATCGTAGTTTAAGGTTTTGTAATACGACCACTTACCTCTCATTGCAGAGTTATTTCAAAGGATATCTTTAATGTCACACGATTTTGATCTAATAATTAAGAATGGCATTCTTGTTGATGGGACAGGTAACGCCAAGAGAATTGCAGATATTGGGATTCGAGGCAAAAAAATTGTTTCTATCGGCAATATTATTAACCATCCGGATTCCGACTTTATTGATGCTACCGACTGTATTGTCGCACCGGGATTTATTGATATCCATTCACATAGTGATTTTTTCTGGTTAGTTAGCCCGGAAAGCGAAAGTAAAATTTACGACGGTGTTACCACAGAGATTTGTGGTAACTGTGGCATATCCGCATTCCCGTTAAAAGGCCAAGTACTTGAAAACAAAAAAAAAGGGTTCAGTAAATTTGGCTTGGATATTAATTGGCAAACTGCTGAGGATTTTTTTACCAGAGCAAATGAAGCAAAGAGTTCTATAAACAGGGGGTTTCTGGTTGGCCATGGCAACGTCCGCGCTTGTGTATTGGGATATGACGACCGGGAACCGGATAGTAATGAGCTTGTTAAAATGGAACAGGAATTACGAGATGCCATGGAATCAGGTGTTTTTGGTATGTCAAGCGGATTGGTTTATCCCCCGGGATGTTACGCGAAGACCGAAGAATTAATTACATTATGCAAAATAGTCAGGGAATATAATGGTATATATGCAACCCATATGAGAAATGAAGGGAACGAATTAGAAGCAGCTTTAAACGAAACTATAAATATTTCTAAGGAGAGCGGGGTAAAGAGTCAAGTCTCCCACATTAAGACATGGGGAGAAAAGAACTGGTGGAAAATAGATAAAATAGAAAGAATGCTTAAAGGTGCCAGGGCAGATGGTATTGATATCACATGTGATCGATACCCATATACCGCATCGGCAACTGATTTAGATATAATTTTGCCTGATTGGGTATATGAGGGAGGAACCGCCAAAGAGAAAAAAAGGCTCGGGGACCCTTTATGCAGAGAGCGTATTATCAAAGAAATGGAACAAGAAGGTGTAAGTAAGGAGTTTTGGGGAACCATAATGATTTCATCCGTGTTTAATAAAGACAAAAGAAGTTATGAAGGTAAAACGATTGCCGAGATTTCGACAACACTAAAAGTACCTCCTTTAGAATTTGTTCTTGACCTTCTCTATGAAGAAGATTGCAGAGTAAGTGTTATATTCTTTAATATGTCAGAAGAAAATCTTGCCAGGATCTTGAAATGGGATTTTGTAATGGTCGGTTCGGATAGCTCTCTTCGTTCTTTAAAAGGAGTCTTGAATTACGGAAAACCACATCCAAGAGGTTATGGTACTTTTTCCAGAGTAATTAGAAAATATGTTAATCAAACCTCCATTTTATCTATAGAAGACGCTATATATAAAATGACAGGGTTCCCCGCTCAAAAGCTGGGACTTGAAGACAGAGGCATCTTAAAGGAAGGATTTTTTGCCGATATAACTATTTTTGATCAGGAGACTATTGCAGAACAAGCAACCTTTACCGATCCGCATAATTATTCTATCGGAATCAAGCATGTCATAGTAAACGGTAAATTAACTATTAACAATGGCAAGCACAAAAGCGTTATGAATGGCGCTATTCTCAGAAAGTAGATTTTATACTCATTTCAAAATAGTTTTCGGATGGGTTTTACTGAAAAGTAAAAAAACCAAACCGGTTTTAGTTTAAACCAAAATACTTTATTAGCGAAACGAGGTTCGATTATCATATTGCTATTGATATTGAATTATAATACTATTTTAATGTGTTAAATCACTATTATATTTAATTGGGTTTTATACCTAAAAGGAGGTTTTCGTGTACAGGAAAAGATGGAATATCAGAAACTATTTTTTATCCCTTATAGTTTCACTATTTGCTTTATCATTAATCTTGGGTTCAGCGGGTAGTGCTAAAGCGGCGACAAGTGTAAGAGAATTAGAACAGTCTTTAATGAATGTTTCGGAAGATGTTAAACTGTCAGTTGTCTCCATCACAACGGTAAAAGTTTTCAAACATCCTGCCACGGGAGGATATCATGGTGATCAATATGGACGTGGCCATGGTGATGGACGTGGGCGTGGGCGTGGTGATGGACGTGGGCGTGGCAACGGGAGAGGCCCATTCGATGATTTTTTTGACAAATTTACGCCAAAACAACCGCCTAAGGGAGAGTTTAAATCACAGAGCCTTGGCTCCGGTGTAATAGTAAAAATTGATGGTGAAAAAGGATACATCCTGACCAATAACCATGTTGTTGCAGATACTGACGAATTAAAGGTCAGGCTCAGCGACAAGAGAGAATTTGATGCAGAAATTGTAGGTACAGACGAACAGACAGATTTAGCAGTGATTAAAATTGAAGGAAAGAATTTGGTAGCGGCAAAGATTGGAGACTCTGAAAAATTGAGGCAGGGGCAGTGGGCTATCGCTATCGGAAACCCTTTCGGTCTTACCCATACCGTTTCAGTTGGTGTTGTCAGCGCGATAGGCAGATCAGGCGTCGGCATCGCAAATTATGAGAATTTTATTCAAACCGACGCTGCGATCAATCCCGGAAACAGTGGAGGTCCATTACTGAATATTGATGGAGAGATTATAGGGATCAATACTGCAATTTTCACTCGTTCAGGTGGCTACCAGGGAATCGGATTTGCCATACCGGTAAACATGGCAAAAGCCGTACTCAGAGACTTGATTGATAAAGGAAAAGTTACTCGAGGCTGGTTAGGTGTCGCCATTCAGGATATAGACGCATCACTTGCAGAGCAATTTGGTGTAGAAGTTACTGAAGGAGTGTTGATAAGTGATGTACAGGATGGTTCCCCTGCCAAGGAAGCTGGCTTCGAAAGAGGCGATATTGTAATCGGATATGATAATAAGGAAATAAGTGATGTTAATCGTCTGCGTAACTTCGTCGCTCAAACCGAAGTCGGCAAGGAGATTAAAGTTAAAGTCCTGAGAAAAGAAAAGGAAACAATTTTAACCGTAAAAATAGGTGAGCAGCCATCAGATATGTTTGCTTCAGGTAAAACATCTATTGGTAATGATCTGGGCATATCAGTGCAAAACCTGACTGAAGAATTGGCTAAAAGCTTTGATTTTGAAGGTGAAACTGGCGTAGTTGTTACTGCTGTGGAACCAGACAGCCCTGCTGCTCAAGCTGATGTGAAAGAAGGAGATTTAATAAAGGAAGTTAATCGCAATAAAATTAATAATTTAGAAGAATTCAAAGGTACATTGAAGGGTACTGACAAAGGGAAAGATATTCTATTATTATTAAGAAGAGGTATGCATACACGTTTTGTGATAATTAAGAGTAAGTAGGAAAGTAGATTTTTCTAACTACGGAAGACGTTATTATCACAAAGGAAAATTTAAGCCTCGTTACCAGAGTACGGTAACGAGGCTAATTTTTTAGCTCAAGCTTGAGAGTCTTCAAAAAGAGGCGAGAGGCTTTGCAACCTTTTAACTATCGGTACAAGTTTTTCCAGAATGTAATCAACATCATCATC
This sequence comes from Candidatus Scalindua sp., assembly GCA_018670825.1. Classification (GTDB taxonomy): domain Bacteria; phylum Planctomycetota; class Brocadiia; order Brocadiales; family Scalinduaceae; genus Scalindua. Next base: position 20,382 of record JABHIW010000079.1, read on the forward strand.
AGTATTGAATTTACTTAGACTAAACCTGATTGTACCTCTGCTGGTAACAGGAGGGATCCCCATCGCCTGCAAGACGTGAGATGGTTCTGCAGAGCCGGTTGTGCATGCAGATCCTGAAGAAGTCGCAATGCCTGCCATATCAAGCAGAAGCAGGGTCGCTTCCCCTTCTACATATTCGAAGCTTACGCTACTCGTATTGGGTAGGCGCTCACTGTTTTCTCCGCTTATTACCACATGAGTAAGTTGGTCTTTTATGCCCTTTTCCAGTTTATCCCTGAGACGCCGAACCTCTGTCTGTTCTTGTTTCACAAATCCTTCCGCTAATTCGCAAGCCTTGCCTAGCCCGATAATGTAAGGAACGTTTTCTGTTCCGCTCCTTCTATTATCCTCCTGATGACCACCAATAATCAAAGGATCAATCCTCACTCCTTTTCGTATGAATAAAACGCCAACACCTTTTGGTGCATGAAGCTTGTGCCCGGACATTGACAAAAGGTCAATATGGCTGTTTTTAAGATTTAAGGGGATCTTGCCAATTGCCTGGACTGCATCACAGTGAAAAAGGACCCCTTTTTCTTTGACTATTTTACCGATTTCTTCTATCGGAAATATCACACCTGTCTCATTATTTGCATGCATGATGGAAACAATAGCCGTATTATCTTTTATGGAATCTCTTAACTCATCCAGATCGAGCATTCCGTCCTTATTAACACCAAGCTCTGTTACTTCATAACCCTGCTTTCCAAAATATTTGCACACATTCAAAACGGCCGGATGTTCAACCTTGGTTGTAATGACGTGCTTTTTTTCAGGATGCGCTTCTAACGAACAATGTATGGCATAATTATTACTCTCTGTTCCACAACTCGTAAATACGATTTCAGATGTATCTGCACCCAGAATATTTGCCACTCTTTCCCTGGCAAGATCCATCTTGCTTGCGACCTGTCTACCAAAAGTATGTATACTCGAAGGGTTGCCATAAAATTCCTTAAAGTATGGCAGCATCTCTTCCAAGACTTCATCATCAACTCGTGTTGTCGCGTTATTATCTGCGTAAACTAACTTCATGCGTAATCTCCATTTTAATATAAATCGGTACGTCTATGTTCAAATAAAGGTATCTCTGTTCTTACCTCTTCCAGTAAATCTAAATCTATCTCCGCCAAAATCACATTTTCACTATCAATAGCTTTTGCAAGAACCCTTCCCCATGGATCCACTATCATGCTTTTTCCATAGCATGTTATATTATTTGGGCTGGTCCCTATCTGATTTGCAGCAACAACAAAAGCCTGATTTTCAATGGCACGAGCTTTAATCAAAGGTCCCCAGTGATATTCTCCGGTAGTTGCCGTAAATGCCGAGGGGATAAAAATAATTTTCGCCCCGTTTAACGCCAGAGACCGGTAAAGCTCGCAGAAACGTAAGTCATAGCAAATGCTCATTCCGACTTTTACGTTTCCCAAATTAGCGATAACTATTTTTTCACCTGCCACTACATTCTCTGATTCTTTATATCTTATCTTTTCTTGTATATCAACATCAAAAAGATGGATTTTTGAGTACTTTGCCACTATTTCACCATTTCGTCCAACTATTACGGATGTGTTATAGACCTTGTTCTTTCCGACCTTCTCAAATATACTCCCGCACACAATATAAATTCCGTGTGTTCGTGCTTTATCAGATAAAGCATTAATAGTATCACCCGGTATATCTTCTGCGTTTTCTACCATAACTTTTGTATGGCCGCAGCAGTTAAACATCTCCGGCAAGACGACAACATCTGCACCTTCTTTAACAGCATCATCGATAAACTTGCCAGCCAGTTTTACGTTTCCAGCTTTATCCTCATTTGAACAAAACTGGATAGCAGCAACGATGAATTTACGTCCTAACTCGTTTTTTGATTCAGTCATTTAATATACTAAAATAAGTAATTGACACTTATCATGTGCCAAAGTAGAATTTCAGACGTACAACATTAAAATATACGGTCTTTTTTTAATATTTCATTTTACCATAACCCAAAGCTTTCATATAATCTTTTCTTCTGCTCTCTGTGAGCTCAGTATAAGAATATTACAATTTATTTTTACCGTTTTTTGATGATATAAGAATGCTTAAAGAAAAAATAGGTTTTATCGGTGGGGGCAAGATGGGCGAGGCTCTGATGAAAGGGCTCCTCAGGGCAAAGCTGAGTTCTGCGGATAAAATTATCGTCAGTGACGTTGACACAAAACGTTGTCAAACCCTTGAAGATGAAACCGGAATAAAGACGACTCAGGAGAACAGAGAAGTAATAGCCAATTCTGATGTCATAATCCTTGCTATCAAACCTAACGTAATGGGCACTATCCTTGAAGAATTAAAAAGCGACATTACATCTGAACATTTAGTTGTCTCTATCGCGGCAGGAATTCCGTTGAGCTTTATGGAATCCTCTTTAAACGAGGGATGCAGGGCGATCAGGGTTATGCCAAACACACCGTGTCTTGTAGGCGAAACTGCTGCTGGGTATGCCCTTGGGAAAAATGCCACCCGGAATGATGGGGAACTCGTCGGCCAGATACTTAATGCTGTTGGTAAATCCTTTTTACTGGAAGAGAAATATCTCGATGCCGTTACGGGATTGAGCGGTAGCGGCCCAGCTTTCATTTATATGGTTATTGACGCGTTGGCTGATGGAGGAGTTAAGATGGGTCTGCCAAGAGAGATATCCAAGGAGCTTGCGGCACAAACTACCTTTGGCGCGGCAAAGATGGTGTTGGAGACGGGCATGCACATAGGCGAGCTCAAAGACTCTGTCACCTCTCCGGGAGGAACAACAATAGAAGGGCTTCACGCGTTGGAAAAAGGCGGTCTCACGAATGCCCTGATAAATGCCGTTGAAGTTGCGACAAAAAAATCAAAAAGGCTGGGCAAGGCATTTTCAAAACAGAAAAAATAATGCAAACATACCAATTGCTGAAGAACATAAGGAACCTTCTCTTCATCTTCGTTTCAATGGGCATAATAGTCACTGGAATGGAAAGTCCTTTGGCGGCATCAAACCGGGAAATAAGAAGCGTAAGAGACTCCTCTTTTAAGTCCTTCATAAAACAAGTCAATCAAAATTACGGCAAACAATACGCTTCACATGTAGAAGAACTTTTTCACGTACTTCTCAAAGAGGAAAAATTAGATCCCTCCGAAGCAGGGCCACACTTCATTGAATTTGATGTTCTAAAGATGAGAGAAACCGTTGGCACATATCAAACAGCAATAATTAAGGATGGCAATATGATGAGTGTCAGGGATAACTGTAAAATCTCCTTTACACCCAGAGAAAGATGCAACATATATATTTTCAAAATTGAAACGACAGGTAAGATATTCCCGCTATTCCCGAAAAAAGAGTTCAGCCAGCAGACAAACTCCTTATCACCTAACCTGACCTACTTTGTCCCTCCCATGAAGAAGTGGCTGCCCTTTGACAAAGGCTACGGAAAAGAAGTGATCATTCTGTCCGCATTCCTGAAAGGAAATTATGATATTGAAAGACTAATGAAATACTTTAATGCTTTCAGTACAGAAAATTTGCCCGCCAACAACGAAAAGGCCAAACCCGTAAAAGAGATCCCCATAATCAGCAAAGGTATAGTCGGCTTTAATAAAAGTGAAGAGAGAAAACTCCGACTGCCTTTTGATGAACTTACAACGTTTACGGCAACGGAATATATATGGAAAGACAGTAAATTTGTGAAAACACTGTGGTATAAACGCAAATGAAATAACTTGTAACCCGTTTTTCCTTGCTTTTACTATTTACTAAAGTATCGCCGCTAGTATACCCATTCCAAAATTGTTTTAGGTATTTGAACTAATTATTTGAACTAATTATTTGAAAATTTTCAGTCAACAAAGAGGATAAATCTTCCTTGTATCTTTTTATACGCCTAAAAAAAGATTTACATGCTTTTCTAAATTCATCAAATGTTCCATAGTATTCATTATAGAGGACTATCTTACGGAAATATTTCCAAAGCCTCTCTATTAAATTCAAATTTGGTGAATAGGTTGGTAAAAATACAAGCTCTATCTTCGACCTCCCCAAATACTCTTTCACCTTTTTTGACCTGTAATATCTTGCATTATCACATATCGTATAAATAACTTCTGCCTCCGGATGTCTTAATTCAACCTTTTTTAGCAATGATATTGTTGACTGTGCGTTTATAGAATCACTGTAATCAACTGCGATACTTAATCTCTCAATATCAATGGCAGCATTAATATTGAGCCTTTGCCGTCCTGTATTGCTCTTGATCTCTTTAACTTTTCCTTTTTTGATCCAACCATATGTGGCAACGCTGTTATGTTGCGGATGAGTACCATCCATAAAGTAAACAGGGTCATTAACCCCTTTGGTTTCCTTTAATTCATTGTAGAATTCTATAAACTCCTTCTGCGCTTCTGTATCTGCTTTTCCCGGTACTAACTTTGTCTTTTTGTATGAATAGTTCAATCGGTGAAGTAAATCGGTCATTCCACTAATACTATATGCTACTTTAAATGTCTGGCGACATACGATACTATGCCTTGTGTCCTCAGGTAAGTGGTTTCGTTGAGATGGCTATCTAATTGCTCTATCTCTGGTTTGAGTAACTTGCCACTATATCCCTTATAGTTATCATTCAAGAGCGCATTCAGTTTACCTGATTTATAGCGCTTCATATAATTCCTGATCGTTTCATCATCAAGCAAAAGAACTTCTGCAACTTCAATGATTGCCCATCCTGTACCAAGAAGTATAATCGCTTTTATACGGTCTGCATCTCGTTTTTTCTTAGCCGCTCTGTGTGCTCTTTTCAAGCTTGATATTTCAGCTTGTAATAGGGTAAACTCAGTCATAAAAGTATTATGACATATTGAAACTCATTTGTCTCGAGTATTTTCTAATTCCTTTTCGTGACCAGTATAACTTACGACCTACCAAGTTAATATACCACCAGATGATGGATACGCTTTTCACAAGTTAAATCCTCGATATTAATTTCGGATTTTGTGACGCTTGCGCAAATGTATCTTCATCCACTTCTGGCTTCAAGCGTTCTGCTTCTCTTGATATGAAAAAAAGGAGAAAGAACCAACGCCTTCCATGGCTATATCTCGGCCAAAATTGCATGCAATATGAATGTTGTACTTGCAATTTGCATGAAAATTCTATATATTTGGTATCATGATTGACAGAACTCTTGAAACCACACTCAAAGAACTCTCAACAAAATACCCTGTTGTTACGGTTACCGGTCCGCGGCAAAGCGGTAAGACAACGTTATGCCGCAAGGTATTCCCAAAAAAAGATTATGTAAACCTGGAAAACCTTGATATCCGGCAATTTGCCATAGAAGACCCGAGAGGTTTCTTGAGGAATTACCCGGAAGGCGCTATCCTTGACGAAATACAGCGTGCTCCGGATTTGCTTTCTTATATACAGTCAATTGTTGATGAGGCCAAAAAGGATGGATTATTTGTTCTTACGGGTAGTCAACAGTTTGAAGTTTCAAGTAAGATAAACCAGTCACTTGCCGGGCGGACCGCCTTGCTGAAGCTCCTCCCCTTCAGCATCGAAGAGTTATCAGGACATTACGATATCTCTTCGATAAACAGAATGGTAATAACCGGTTTTTATCCAAGAATCTATGATAAAAAACTGGATCCGACAACTGCTCTGGGAGACTATTTCGAAACTTATGTAGAACGTGATCTCCGCCTACTGGTAAATATTAAGGACTTGAATCTATTCCAGAAATTTGTCAGGCTTTGTGCCGGCAGGGTGGGTCAAATATTAAATCTCAAAAATCTTGCTAATGATGTAGGTATTTCTCATACCACTGCTCGCTCCTGGTTGACCCTGCTTGAAGCCAGTTATATTATTTTTTTACTGCAACCATACTATAGTAATATTTCCAAAAGATTGATAAAATCTCCCAAGTTATACTTTTATGACATTGGGCTGGCAAGTTACCTTATCGGACTTGAAAGTGAACTGCATGCAAGCAGAGATCCTTTGCGTGGAAATTTGTTCGAAAACATGGTAGTAATCGAGGCCTTAAAATACCGGCTACACCGTGGTAAACGAAACAACTTATGCTTTTATCGAGACAGCGGAGGAAATGAGGTGGATATGGTAGTCACCATGGGTTCCAATCTCTTTCCCGTAGAGATTAAGGCCGGCGAGACAGTAACAAATGATTTCTTTAAGGGGCTAAAGACTTTTAAAAAGACATTTCCGGCAAATACACCATTAAGTAGCGGTCTTATCTACGGCGGTGAATCGATTCAGATGAGAAGTGATGTGATGGTCTATCCTGTCACAGGAGTACACACAATGCTTGAATCAATAGAGAATGAATGAAAAACCGTTAAACAACCCTTCCTTAATTAAATATATGCCTAATAACTTTATTAAGCTCGCACCTTATTTAACTTTCTTGCTATTTGTTGTATCAGAACGCTAGTTTAAAACTATGCACTTTCAGTGCAAGGCTTTTAGCTATTATTTTTAGGGTCTAGACTAGAACATCACACAGAAGCCATACATTGTTTGCCTTTGCCTTACAGCGTATAAAGTTCTTTACGATTAAAATGCTTATAATTTTACGTTTGAATAGAGGACTTTCAGTCCAGAGTGGTTTCGTTAAATAACGAAGAACTACATCCGAAATTTTTTTAATGCTCTATTTATCTTCTGCTCCCTCTTAACTCTTTTTCCCTTGATTTACGCAAAATTTAACGTTACCCTCGAGTTTCAAGCCTTAAGATATGATTGTCGTATTTTTCGTAACATATTCTGATAGTATACCGCCGTATTAAACGTAAAGAGATGACTTTTAACTGAAGGGATTAAACAGATTAAAACAGATAGCCATAAAGATGTTGGGAAGAATGGCCCTTCAATACTTGCCTGGGTAAGAATTGTCTCTTTCGTTTATATCCTTCTCCTGGGAGTCGGCATAATCAGTGCCGGCTTCTCTTGCGCGGCAGGTGGAAAAGAGGGCGCGGAGAGAATCTTTGCTTTTGCCACCAATCCTTTCATGGGACTGATCATGGGTATCTTTGCCACTGCACTGATCCAGTCTTCCAGCACAATTACTTCGGTGATTGTAGGAATGGTTGCCGGTGGTTTGCCGATCTCAATTGCCGTCCCGATGATCATGGGCGCCAACATTGGTACCACGATTACTAATACTATTGTCAGCCTTGGACACGCACGGCACAAAGACGAATTTAGACGAGCGTTTGCCGCTGCCACGATCCATGACTATTTCAATCTGTTGAGTGTAGTCATATTCCTTCCGCTGGAGGTAGCTTTTGGTTTACTGGAAAAATGCGGAGCCTTACTGACATCGTTGATTGCCGGAACCGGTCCGATGAGTACCCATCATTTGAACTTCATGAAACCTATCACAGAACCTATAGTCCGGTTCACGTTTAATCTTGTCCACCTCCTGCACATTAATGATATTTTCATTGGAATTATTCTAGTGTCCATAGGACTTGCCCTGATTGTAGGGTCAATCACTTATATCGGCAGACTTATGAAAATAATCATGGTGGGAAGAGCGAAAAAAATTCTTCATGCTGCCATTGGCCGTGGACCTATTACAGGAATTGCTTCCGGAACTGCTGTTACCATGATTGTTCAATCCTCCTCCACCACAACCAGTCTGATCGTCCCGCTGGTTGGCAGTGGAGTATTCGATATCAGAAAAGTATACCCTTTCACCCTGGGTGCCAATATTGGGACCTGTGTAACCGCCTTGTTAGCGGCAACCGCAATTACCGGCCCACTGGCCTCTGCAGCGCTCCAGATCGCTTTTGTTCATTTACTCTACAATATAATCGGCGTTATTGTTATTTATAGTATTCCTCACCTCCGGGAACTTCCACTCAAAGCTGCTGAAATATTTGCCGCAATTGCCAGCGAACGAAAGTCGTTAGCATTTGCTTATATAGTTACTGTCTTCTTCATCATACCAGGCGCGTTCATGGGTATAGCAATCCTTAAATTACCGACACATTGAAATTCATCTGACATGAAACAGGCATATACAACAGCACTTATTTATCAGTCGTTATCGCCTCATACTTCATCATTAATATACTTGTTGTTACCTCTGAAACCCGAACACGATTATCAATCCGAAATCCCACGATCCACATCGGCTGCCCATTCATAGTTACTATTGGGACGGTGTCCCGCTCCATCACGGGAACTTTATGATCTATAAAAAAATCTTTTATCTTCTTAACCCCCTGTGAGCCTAATGGCCAAAACCGATCTCCCTGCCTTCTCGTCCTAACCATAAGCGGCATATTAATCTTGCCAAAATCTACAGTTTCTTCATACTTTGTCTTGTTTCGTTTGAACTCTTCCAGTAAGCCATTTTTTATTTCTCTGACCTCTGTTTTTATCCTGTAGTTCATATCAACCAGTTCTGTTTCTCCCGGTACTTTTATTTCCGTTTCACTTAAAACAGGGCCTTCTTCCGCACAATATTTGTTCTTTGAGAGACACAACTCGTTTCTCTCGATCCTGACATTCAGGTACTCTTTAACAATATTATTTACCAATATTTTCTTAGAATTAAGCATGTTTAAAATATTTTTATAATTTCTATAACTTAGTTTCTTGAGAGGAATATTTAACCGGACGATTGCTTCTTTAATAATCATCTGTTGTAAAATTTGCGGTGATTCTTTTAATTTGTCTATATCCAAGACTATATTATCTACATGTAACGGTGCCTCTGTTTTCACCTCTTTATTCATCAAAACATCTTCGAATAAAACTTTTGCTTCTGCCTCCAGGCAATCACGATTTTGTACTGCTGTTTCACCTAACGTCACCAGGGACGTTTTTATCTTTGCATTGTAATTTTCTTCAAGATGTGGAATGAGCTCTATTCTAATCCTGTTTCTTAGTTTATCTTTTTCAATATTTGTCGAATCAATCCTGTAAGTGAGGTTCTCCTCTTCCAGATAAGCGATGATATCCTTACGCCATGTAAATAACAGGGGACGAACGAGACTAATTGTTGAAATCGGTGTAAGTTTTCGCTTTGGCCGTATGCCACCTACGCCTGTAATACCGGTACCTCGGATTATTCTATGCAGAATAGTTTCAGCATTGTCATCGGCATTGTGACCCACCGCGATGACATTAGCACCCACCGTTTCCGCTGCACTCTCAAAAAATTTATATCTTTCATCCCGCGCCGCCTCTTCCAGTGATATCTTACGCTTCCTTGCAATTTCTCTAATATCCCTTTTTTCAGAAATGAGTGACACGTCATACTTTTCCACAAGAGTGCTTACAAATTGTTCATCTCCATCTGATTCTCTACCTCTGATTGAATGATTTAAATGTGCGACAAAAATTTCAGAATAAGGAGGATTTATTCGATTTATATTATAAATAAGGCTCAACAGAGCAACCGAATCCGGCCCACCGGAAACACCTAATAAAACCCTGTCATTCACATTGAAAAGATTGTATTCCCTGATCACGTCAGCAACCTGTTTTCTCAATATCAACATGACAAAACTATATCCCTCCCCGTTAAGCAAGTCAAGAGTAGAAAATATTTGACATCGGTTGGATGTTCAGTAGAATTAACTTGTGGATTTATTTATTTTGGCATCCCGCCTTTGGATCAGATCATTATAATGGAAGATATTAAAAGCAGGCTTAAATTATTAGAAACTGACCTGAAAAAACTGGAAAACAGGTTGAAAAAAGGGTTGGTAACAGGAACAATAAAAGACTGGGAGCACATTTTGCACCAGACCAGAAAGATTGAAGAGTTAGCAATTTCGCAAATAGCAATTCTAAAACTTCAGGATAAAAAAACCACGTGATCATAAAAGGGGGGAATGCGGTGAGTAAAAAGCGCTCTAGATATCTGTTCATATTCACAGCTCCTATAATATTTATTGGATTAGTCAACTCAGGATGTTTCCAGTTAAACAAGGGTTCTTTATGGAAAGGCCAAAGTAAAAGTATCAGTAAGGAAGAAAGAATTGATACGCTGGAAGAAAAGGTGGAAACTTTATCCTATAGTTTAGGAACCCTGACTACAGAAAATTATGAATTAAAGAAAAACTTTAGTGAACTGGAAGCAGTCAAGAGCCAGTTAAATAAAGAGTACACACAAATAAAGAGCAAACAGGACGCCCTCGATAAAACACAAGCATCAAATAGCATCACACGTAACCATCTAAAAGGAGAATTAGCAGAAACAAAAATTGCACTGGAAAAAATCAAGAGGCAACTGGTGCAAATGGAATCAGAGAAAAGCAGCCTCAGGGCAAAACTTGAAATACTGGAAGCAACTCGTGAGGCCAACACACAAACAGAAGAAGCCGTTGATAAGACCGCAAATATTAAGACAGAAAAGAGCCATACAGATCAAAGCAGAAAAGGCCTGATAAAGGAAACACAAGAAAAACGTAAATTATCTCTAGTCGAAGATCTATTAGATAAAGCAATTCGTTTATATAGAGAAGAACATTTTGAAGATGCAATAGAAAAATGGGAAGAGGTTCTGGTGCTTGACCCCAGCAAGCTGGAAGCAAAATTTAACATTGAAATTGCACAAGACAGGATTAAGGAAAAACAAATACAGAAAGATTTAGAAAAAACCCACATCCAGAAAAACAGGTGAGGCATGAGACGGTTGAATAAATTGGAGGACGTTGACTTTTGAAATGGAAAGGTAAAGCAATTGGCGCGGGCTTAGGATTTCTTTTCGGTGGCCCTTTTGGGGCAATCCTTGGCACAATGACAGGAGATTTTTTTGATAAGACCACTCTGAAACGAATACCCATAGGAGGGCCTTCGAGTAATCAGGAAAGATCCTTAAGTTTCATAACGCACTTAGTTGGAATACTTATGTCGATTGCCAAGGCAGATGGGCGTGTAAGCACACAGGAAGTTAATGTCATAGAAAGGGCATTCGTAAGTTTTGGTTTTAAGGGAGAAGACTTAAGTTTTATCAGAAATTTAATAAACCAGACTTCCCGAGTAGACCTGGACTTACGGGCAGTGTGCTATGAATTCAAACAGTATTCCAGTTACGAAGAGAGGCTATCTTTATTGCGGATTGTCTATCTGGTTGCGTTTGCCGATAAGGAATTACATCCAAATGAAGAAAGGATGATAAATGATATAATCGGATTTGTAGAGATCAATACGGACGATGCATTCGAGATACGAGGAGAATTTTGCAGCGATAGTGACAAACACTATCAAATCTTAAATATTACCAGAAACTCTTCTGTGGAAGATGTTAAAAAATCATACAGACTTCTCTCTAAAAAGTATCATCCAGATAGAGTCTCTCACCTGGGAGATGAATTTGCTAAGCTCGCCAGCGAGAAGTTCCAGATAATTAACAAAGCTTACGAAGAGATAAAAAAGGAAAAAAGATTTTAATACAAAGGAAAAATAAATGTTTAAAAAAATAATTCTTGTTTTGGCTTTTTTTACCATAATACTTCTGGTGGGTAAAACCGCCTATTGTGTATCTCTGGATTTAACACCCAATCAGATAAATGAAGCAATCGAATATGGAAAGAAGAACAAACGGCTAAGCCCTACAAATTTTGCCGAGCCCTGGGTTGTCCATCTTGATGATGAAAAAAGTGGTTGGGCTACTTTGTGGACACCTTATCACAATGTCGCTTTTAAAGCAAAGAAAGCGACTGTTGAAAAACGCGAACTATCTGAAGGTGAGATATTAAGGGCTTTACATTTCAAAGAAAGCCTGACTTTTGTTGTATCCGTTTTTGGTGAATATATGGAATTTGCAAAGGGTTATAACGCCATTCTTTATTCCGAAGATAAACCGATATATCCGATGTATTCATTTTTGCCTGATTATGCGGAGCCCAGCCGTTTTTACCCGGAAATACCTGCATATGTAGCGGGATGTGTATACAAGTTCCCGGTTGAAAATCTTAACCAGAGCTCAGCGTTAAAATTATTAATTACCTCTCCGGACGGGAAAGAATTAGAGTTTCCTTTCGATCTGGTTAAGATAAAATAATTTACAAAGACGGCTTTTTACTTAGGAATGAATGGCGGTAAGAGTATCAACTCTTTTTTCCTGCTTATGAGGAATGCTCTTGCGTGTCATACCTTTTAATATCAGAATCAACCATTATTCTTATTAATTCTTCAAATTCAACCTTTGGTTGCCATTTTAGCATTTCCCTTGCTTTACTTGAGTCTCCCATAAGCAAATCTACTTCTGCAGGCCTGACAAACTTCGGGTCAATAACAACATAATCTTTCCAATCCAAACCAGCGTGTGTAAAGGCAATTTCTACCAACTCTTCTATAGAATGGGTTTCACCTGTTGATATAACAAAGTCTTCAGGTTCATTCTGCTGAAGCATTAACCACATGACTTCCACATAATCACCGGCAAACCCCCAGTCACGTTTTGCATCAAGGTTCCCCATTTTCAATTCTTTTGACAAGCCCAACTTAATTCTGGCCACAGCATCCGAGACTTTTCTGGTAACAAACTCCAGTCCCCTCCTTGGGGATTCGTGATTAAAAAGAATACCGGAACAACAATACATATCGTAACTCTCTCTATAATTTACCGTAATCCAATGTGCATATAACTTTGCAACTCCGTAAGGACTTCTTGGATAGAATCGTGTTTGTTCATTCTGCGGTACTTCTGCTACCTTGCCAAACATCTCACTGGTAGATGCCTGATAGAAACGAATATTTCTGTTTACCAGCCTTATCGCTTCTAATAGTCTGGTAGCTCCTAGTGCTGTAAATTCGCCTGTCAAAACCGGTTTGTCCCAAGTTGCAGGAACAAATGATTGACCTGCTAAATTGTAAATTTCATCCGGCCGGCTTCCTTCTATTGCCTCTATTAAAGAGTTTTGATCGAGCAGATCACCGTGAATAAGCTTTATGTCATCCTGAATATGTTTAATTCTTTCGAGATTACTTGTACTGCTACGACGAACGGTACCATAAACCTCGTAATCTTTTTTTAGCAGTAGCTCAGCTAAATAGGAACCATCCTGTCCTGCAACACCAGTTATTAAAGCCGTTTTCATTTCTTATTAATAAAAAAATCAGGTACAAAAACTGTAACACCTTGCCAGATGTATTAAATCACTACCAGTTGCTGTCTCCTATATTACTATAGCTCATTAAGAATAGCACGGCATAAATCTGTGAGAGAATCATCTCTTGCCCCCATAACCAGTACGCTGTCATGTGGGACTGCTCTCTGCTTAACTTCTGCTACAATGCCGTCTCTATCCGGTACAAAAAAAGCATTTACGCCTCCGTCTTTTAACTCCTTAATAATATCCTTTGACGATATTCTTTTGCTTGCAGTTCCACCCGCGTAAAATATTTCCGGCATAAGTAAAGTATCAGACGGTAATATCTTTTCTGCAAAAGCGGACACTAACTCTTCTCTCAAAAATTCTGTTGGCCCATAACCGTGCGGCTGAAATACGACTATCAACCTTTCGCTGATTAACCTTACGGTGTCAATTGCCGCCTGGATTTTTCTCGGGTTATGTGCATAATCATCTATCACTTTTATTCCATTTGCCTCACCGATAACTTCCATTCGTCTTTTGGTACCTTTAAATGTTTTCAGTGCCTTCTTTGTCTCCAGATTTGATACACCTTCTGTCTCTGCTACGGCTATCGCAGCGAGCGCGTTATAAACATTATATAGGCCCGGAACATTTATCTCGAAATCATTATCCTTTATCTTAAACCTTGAGCCAAAGGGGTTACAGGAAACTTGAGAAGCACAGACGTCTGAACTGCTACCTTCTCCGAACGTAATAATTTTTGCAGAACTATTATTAATTTTCATAAAAGGAGAGCAATTTTCATTAATTATTACGGTATCTGATGTGTTTTCGGCAAATTTACTGAATAACTCTCCAAGTTCTTCTACTGTCTTGTGGTCTTTAGATATGTTTGTTATAACTGAAACCTTTGGCATGTACTTTATTAGGCTACCATCACTCTCATCTGCTTCAATCACAACGGTTTCTGAACGACCAAACCTTGAGTTACCCAATGACGTATCTGTGATAAAGTTTTTTACATACCCACCACCCACAACAGTTGGATCACGACCGGCCTCATCAAGTATCCACGATGTCATTCCGCATACAGTAGTCTTGCCATTGCTTCCACCTATGGCAATCCCATGTTTATTGTTGAAAAGACTTCCAAGTAAGTCAGATCTTTTGATAGTTTGAATGTTCTGCTGCGTCGCAACCCTCAGATCAGAATTGTCTTCTTCTACCGCACTGGAAATAACTACAAAGTCAGTCTCTTTAGAGACACCTGTTCCATCCTGTGGAGAAAGCTTGATACCCTGAGATACCAATTTATGAAAAACTTCCGGGGTTTGTTTTTTATCGTTTCTTCTGTCTGAACCTCCTACAAAGTGTCCCAGTGATTTAATAATCTGTGCAAGAGCACTCATACCAATCCCGCCAATCCCCACAAAATGATATCTCAAACTTCTCTTTGTATCAAACATTCAACTATAAAATACTAATACTTTTAAACCTTACCGATAAAATAAGTTCAATCTTAACCGCTTATCAATTCCTGAAAAAAACTTTTCCCGTTATCACATTTTAATTTCAATAATGCCTCTGAAATAGTGGCCCCGACATCCGCAAATGATTTACGAATACCAAGTGACCGAGGCTTATTTAATTGCTTTCCAAAAACCAGTAGAGGAACATACTCACGAGAATGATCTGTGCCTGGTGTCGTCGGATCACATCCATGATCGGCCGTAATTATGAGAATGTCTCCTGCGCTTAATGCATCAACAAGTACCGGCAAACTATGATCAAAGGATTCCAGTGCGCCAGCATAGCCTTCCGGGTCATTCCTGTGGCCATATTTCATGTCGAAGTCAATCAGGTTCGTAAAAACGATGCCTTTAAAATTCTCCTTAATACACTCTATTGTATTTAGAATACCTTCGTGATTATTAGTTGCGTGTATTTCCCTTGTCAATCCCCTATGTGCAAATATATCACCTATCTTACCAACACCAACAACTTCATACCCACTTCTTACGGTCCTATCTAACAGTGTATCTTCTGGCGGCGGTACTGAAAAGTCTCTCCGTCTCTCTGTCCGTGTGTATATACCGGTTTCTACTATAAATGGCCTGGCAATAACTCGGCCGACATTGTGTTCTCCCTTTAATATCTCTCTGGCACGTTCACACATTTCATATAATGATTCGACCGGTATAACATCCTCACAAGCAGCTATCTGGAAAACACTATCAGCTGATGTATATACAATTGGACAACCCGTTTTAATATGTTCAGCACCCAGCTCCTGTATTATTTCTGTTCCCGATGCCGTTTTGTTGCCTAATATAGATAGGCCAGTAGATTTGGTGAATTGTTCAATAACCTCATCGGGAAAACCATTGGGGTAGGTTGGAAAAGGTTTGTCTGTTATAACACCCATAATCTCCCAGTGACCAGAAGTAGTGTCTTTGGCTGCTGATGTTTCAGCCATCTTGCCATAAAAAGCCTTCTCGTCAACATCCTTAGAAACGCCCATAATATCGTCAATCTTGCCAATACCAAAGCTTTCCAGATTAGGGATGTTTAGGCCTCCAACTGCTTTGGCAGTATTTACGAGCGTGTTACTGCCTTCATCCCCGAATTTATGAGCGTCCGGCGATGCGCCAATCCCAACACTATCAAGAACGATAACAATTATTTTGTTCGCCATTTCATTACTGATTCTAAATTATTTATGTTTTACTACTATAAATCTTTAATCTAGTGCTTGCTTGATCAAACGAACTTACAGGTTGTTTGTGTATGGTTTTATAACAATTCTGTTTTGCGCAAACAGCTCTGGTCGCCTGGGCTAAACGATAAAAAAGTTATGAAATTGGGTATGTAGTAGAGAAATGCACCATCTCGTCAGGGATTATTATCTTTATATTATTTGAGCTTAACTAAAAGCCCTTTGAAGTAAGCCAAGACCAAAAAATAAAATGATTGGAGAGATATCTATTCCTCCTATAGATGGAATTATACGCCGAACAGGCTCAAGAACGGGTTCTGTTATTTTATAAAGAAATACTGCAGCAGAATTATTGGGATTATGGGGAATCCAGGTTAAGATAATTCTTACAAGGAGTACCATCTTGTAAAGTCCTAAAATTTGTCCAACGAATGCGAGTTCCATGGAAGATATCCAAATGTTAAGGAAAATTTATTAGCTTAAAAGCTGCCGAATACTAACAGTTAATATTATTCATAGCAACAAAAAATTTATCATAAGCAATCAAAAATAGAGAAGAAGTCATCTTTTGGTATGTGCCATATACCTATTTCTTGAAATTATCATATTAAATTGATAGAATCCATTCTAAACTATTATGAAAAAAATAATTAATAGCAACGAGTTGAGTATTAAGTCTACAACGAAGACCATAATTAACGAAATAAACTATGTTCTGGGCGGAATCAAGGAAGATGAGTTTAAAAAGTTTATCACTGCTATCGGTTCGTCCAAGAATATCTTTGTAACTGGCCAAGGGCGTTCCGGATTGGTTGCCAGAACCTTTGCAATGCGTCTGACACATATAGGGTTCTCATGCCATGTGGTCGGCGACACAACAACACCAAATATTGACGAAGGTGACATGCTTATTGCATGTA
Organism: Candidatus Scalindua sp.; assembly: GCA_018670825.1. Classification (GTDB taxonomy): domain Bacteria; phylum Planctomycetota; class Brocadiia; order Brocadiales; family Scalinduaceae; genus Scalindua. The sequence continues at coordinate 37,155 of JABHIW010000079.1, forward strand.
GTAGTTCAGGTGCAACCTCTATTACGTGTCATATTGCCGGACTCGCAAAACGTCTGAATGCTTTGGTTGTTGTAATTACAGCACATCCTGGCTCTGAATTATCTGACTATGCAGGCTTAACTATTGAAATACCGGCAAGTGATACTGATCAGGTTATACAATCTCAACTAACAGCACAATTTCGGAGCACACTGTTTGAGCAGGCGTGTCTTGTATACCTTGACGCAGTGATTTTATCACTTGTACGATTGCTGAACAGAGAAGAAGTTGAAATGATGAAAAGGCATGCTAATCTGGAATAGAATTATATAAATATAATGAAATTAATTGTCCAAAAATTCGGTGGAACATCTGTCGCAGATGCAACACGTATGAAAGCTGCAGCCAAAAAAGCTGTAGAATCGCACTCTGCGGGTAACAAAACGGTTGTTGTGGTTTCCGCACAGGGTAAAATGACCGATGAGCTATTAAAACTGGCCTATGAAATTAATGACGAACCTTCCTCACGTGAATTAGATTCACTACTTTCTACAGGTGAGCAGATGTCAAGCGCACTTATGGCAATGGCCATTCACTCTTTAGGTGCACCTGCTGTTTCCTTTACAGGAAGACAAATCGGAATAACAACCGACAGCTTTCATACAAAAGCAAGAATCGTTAATATAAATGATGATAGAATATTAGAAGAATTGTCTAAAAACAAAATAGTAGTAGTTGCCGGATATCAGGGCGTAGATGAAAATGATAATATAACAACCCTTGGACGTGGAGGTTCTGATACCAGCGCCGTAGCGTTGGCTGCTTTACTCAAGGCAGACATGTGTGATATCTATACCGACGTTGATGGAATTTACACTGCCGATCCACGAACCGTTCCCAATGCAAGAAGATTAAATAAAATATCCTATGATGAAATACTAGAACTGGCAAGCATGGGAGCACAGGTTGTTCATGTACGCTCAATTGAATTTGCGAAAAAATACAATGTCCCAATCCGGGTAAGACCCAGCTTTAATAATGGCACAGGAACCCTTATATGCAAAGAGGTAAGAGAAATGGAAAATATCGTTGTCAGTGGAGCAACCGTATCAAAAAATGATGCAAAAATAACTATAGTCGGAGTGTCTGATGAGCCAGGACAAGCAGCCAACATCTTCCACGAGCTCGCCAAAGAAAAAATAAATGTAGATATGATTATTCAGAATGTCAGCGCCCATGGACTGACAGATTTAACGTTTACTGTTGATAAAGACGATCTGGCACTTGCCCTGGAAACAACAAAAATAACAAAAGGAGAAATCAAGGCAAAAGAGATCGTTGCTGATGGCAAAATAGCAAAACTCTCTGTTGTGGGTATAGGTATGAGGTCTCACTGTGGGATAGCAGAAAAAATGTTTAAAACATTATCTGACGAAAAAATAAACATACAAATGATCAGTACATCAGAGATAAAAATCTCTTGTGTTATAGAGGAAAATCAGGCGGAAAAAGCTTTAAATGCAGTGCATAACGCTTTCGATTTAGATAAAGAACGGTAGATCACAAGCGCAGAAGGCTTTTGTTTTTATTTCTGCAGGACATTCCTGAAATACTCTATGGTTTTTTTCAGTCCTTCTTCACGTGAAACTTTCGGCTCCCAATTGAGCAGTTTCTTTGCTTTTGATATATCCGGTTGTCTGCACTTAGGATCATCGACAGGCAGGGGCTTAAAGGCAATTTCGCTTTTGCTCCCTGTCATACTAATTATTTCTTTTGCAAAATCCAGCAACGTTATCTCAGTCGGATTCCCAATATTTACCGGATCATTAACATCTGAATCCAACAATCGGTAAATCCCTTCCACCAAATCTGAAACATAACAAAAACTTCGTGTCTGTGACCCATCGCCAAAGACCGTCAAATCTTCTCCGTTAATTGCCTGTGAAATGAAAGCAGGTAACGCTCTCCCATCGTTTACTCTCATTCTTGGACCATAGGTATTAAATATTCTCACAATCCTCGTATCAACACCATGGCTCCTGTGATATGCCATTACCATTGCCTCTGCAAATCTCTTTGCTTCGTCATAGACACCCCTCGGCCCTATAGGGTTTACATTTCCCCAGTAGTCCTCCTTTTGTGGATGAACAAGAGGATCGCCGTAAACCTCAGATGTTGACGCCAGGAAAAATTTTGCTTTTTTGAGTTTTGCAACCCCAATTGCATTCAACGTTCCCAATGAACCAACTTTTAGTGTTTGTATCGGCAATTTTAGATAATCTAAAGGGCTTGCTGGTGATGCAAAATGAAGGACGTTGTCTATATCCCCTCCGACATAAATATACTCACTAACATTATGTTTAATAAACTTAAATTTTGGATTACCAATACAGTGCTCAATATTTTGAGCAGAACCGGTTAATAAATTATCAATGCAAATTACATCGTGTCCTCTTTCGAGCAAATAATCGCATAGATGTGAACCAAGGAATCCAGCACCACCTGTAATAACAGTACGCATATTCTTATCCTAACAAAATTACAATTAAAAATTCTTAATATATTTTCAGTAATTCTACTACGTTCTTGCAACAGTGCAAGAATAAAAGTCTCTTCAATATAAATATACATAAAGCTGTGTCTATCTGATATTACTATCTGTTGACAAACAAAACTGCTTTGCTAAAATTATATTAACAGTCGTTTTATATACAAATGGTATTCAGTTTTTAACGAGGAGCTGGAGATAATTGAAGTTTACTAAAATGCATGGGATTGGAAATGACTATGTGTATGTCAACTGTTTTGAAGAAAATGTAAAAAATCCTTCTGAATTGTCAATCGTAATAAGTGACAGACATTTTGGTATCGGTAGCGATGGATTGATACTAATAATGCCATCACAAGTTGCAGATGCCAAAATGCGTATTTTTAATGCTGATGGTAGCGAAGCACAGATGTGTGGCAATGGTATCAGATGTGTTGCTAAATATATGTATGAATACGGATTAAAAAAAAGTGATCGGATGACAATCGAAACCGGCGCAGGATTAAAGACTATAGAACTGACAACCAAAAATGGAAATGTTACACAGATAAGGGTTGAAATGGGAACCCCGGAGTTACTGAGAAACGAGATACCAATGCTTGGTGATAACATACAGGTAATTAATGAGCCTCTTCAGGTTAATAATACTATTTTAAACATTACCTGTGTTTCCATGGGTAATCCTCACTGCATAACATTTGTTGATGATATTGATTCAATAGATTTAAACGTTACTGGCAAAGCAATCGAAAACCACGAACTTTTTCCTGAAAGAATTAATGCCCACTTTGTACAACAGATATCTGCTAACAAGGTTAAAATGCGCACTTGGGAAAGAGGTTCTGGAGAAACACTCGCATGTGGTACAGGAGCTGTCGCTACCGGTGTTGCGTGTGTGCTGAATAACCTGACAGAAAGAATCATAAACACTCAGCTTCCGGGAGGAGAATTAACAGTAGAATGGACAGATGATACTAAAACGTTTATGACTGGTCCCGCAGAAATTGTCTTTACGGGACAGTGGGATGAGGACAGGTCACCATAGTTAAATTCTCACTATTTCAAACGTTTTAGTAAAGTGTAATTCACCGTTTGTGTTTAATTGTTAAATCAAGAGTTTATACCTGCTATATATCTAGGTTTTTAACATCCAATGCATGTGTTTCAATGTATTCCCGTCTTCGCTGAACATCCTTTCCAGACAACGTGCTGAATATTTCATCAGCCTTTATAGCATCTTCAATTTTTACTTTCAATAAGGTCCTTGACGAAGAATCCATCGTAGTTAACGCTAATTCCTCTGCATTCATCTCTCCAAGACCCTTATATCTTTGAATGTCGAGGCCCTTCTTTCCAATCTCTTTTATATTTGGCAGAAGCTCTCCCAATGAGTATATGTCTAACTCTGTATGATCACATATCAGTTTAGCTCGAGGAAGTTCATTCTCTTCCAACCCTTTAAAAAAGTCTTCCGCTTTAAACCCCTCTTTCTCTACCATCCTCACCGTATTCTCTATTTCTACGCTTTCGTGAAATTCCTGTACCTCTATTGCGTCTTTACAACCCTCACCCTTTTCTTCATCGACGTCACTTATTTCAACACTATTTCCTTTTTTCTCCTGCTGCTGCTTTACTAATCGACTCAATTCATCATCAGTATACATATATTGTTCTTGTCCATTATAAGCAACTCTATACCTTGGGTAACTTCCCTCGCGTCTATTTTCCAAATATTCCTTGAAGGAAGGACATATTTTACTCTGTTGTTTCTTTTTCATAAAGTGCAAGCTATATTCTTCCATTTTTTCTAAAAGACCCAGAAATTTTTTCAATTTATCACCGGACAATTTTATAGGTTCTTTTTCACATGTCTCAACAACTGCCTCATCGGTACCAAGGCTTACCAAAGAATCTTGCAATTCTTTATCTCCGTATACATACTCCTGTCTTTTTTTCCTTTTAATCTTATATAGCGGTGGTTGCGCAATAAAAATGTTTCCTCGGTAAATTAACTCAGGCATTTGTCTAAAGAAAAATGTTAACAACAACGTACGAATATGCGCACCATCAATGTCTGCATCTGTCATTATGACTATTTTTCCATACCTTAGTTTTTCTGGATCAAACTCATCGATACCTATGCCTGTACCAAGAGCACTTATGAGTGTTCTTATCTCCTCATTATTGAGCATTTTTTCCACCCTTGCTTTTTCAACATTCAGTATCACTCCTTTAAGCGGTAGAATAGCCTGGTGTCTTCTGTCTCTACCTTGCTTTGCTGTTCCACCTGCGGATATACCTTCTACTATAAACAATTCTGTAGACTCTACATCATCACTGGAACAATCTGCAAGTTTCCCTGGTAAATCCGACCCCGAAAGAACACCCTTTCTTCTTGTCAACTCCCTCGCTTTTCTGGCTGCCTCCCTCGCCCTTGAAGCATCCAGCACTTTATTAACCATAGCTCTGGCAGATTTTGGATTTTCCTCACAATATGTACTCAAATGCTCATTTGCCAATGCTTCCACCAGTCCCTGAACATCTCTATTTCCCAGTTTTGTTTTTGTTTGTCCTTCAAATTGTGGTTCCGGAACTTTTACACTGATTATTGCAGTAAGTCCTTCTCTGTAATCATCCCCTGTTGGAGCTTTACCGTCCTTCAAAAGCTTGGCATTCTTTGCATACATATTTAATGTTCTTGTCAATGCTGTCCTGAAGCCGCTTAAATGCGTTCCGCCCTCTATTGTATTTATGTTATTAGCAAAAGAAAATACTTTCTCATTATAACCATCGTTATATTGCATAGCACACTCTACTATTATATCCTTTTCTTTGCCTTCAAAATGTATGACGTCTTTATGGACTAACTCTTTTCCTTTATTCATTTCCTCTACAAATATTTTTATTCCACCATCATACTTAAATGTTTCTTCGGTATCTGTTCTTTCGTCTATAATACTTATACAAAGCCCCTTATTAAGAAACGCAAGCTCTCTTATCCTTTTTTTGACAATATCATAACTAAGTTCTACCGTTTCAAATATAGCACTATCTGGTTTAAATATAATCTTTGTTCCCCTTTTCTTGGTAACTCCTCTCTCTTCCAATGCCGTTTTTGTTACCCCTCCCTCATATCGCTGTACATACATATGTCCATCTCTTCGTACTTCAACCTCCAGCCATTCGCTAAGTGCATTTACTACTGAAATTCCCACTCCATGTAATCCCCCAGAGACTTTGTAGCTTTTACCCTCAAACTTCCCACCAGCATGTAAGGTGGTCATCACTACCTCTAATGCCGGCATCTTCATTTCCTTATGCTCATCCACAGGAATACCTCTACCATCATCCACAACCATAACGCTTCCATCAATATTCAACTTTACTGTAATATTGTCACAGAACCCTCCCATGGCCTCATCAACACTGTTGCCCACTACCTCCTCTATCAGGTGATGCAAGCCCTTCTCACCAATATCCCCTATATACATCGCAGGTCTTTTCCTTACTGCATCTATACCTTCTAAAACCTTTATAGATCTTGCATCATATTTTTCTATTTCACCCATTCTATCGTAACCTCAAATTCCTTCTTAAAAATTTCCTACTCTAAACTTTATATCGGATATATATCCTCTTTTAAATTCATTCTGTATAGACGTCAACAACTCCTCTTTTTTGAAAGATGATATATGGTGCAACCATGTTGCTGAATCTACCTCTATGTAAAGTACTCCGTTTCTGACGACTCCTACTTCTGTATGTTCTGATATAACCTCACCTGCTACATTTTTCCACTTTTCCCTCAGATTTTTATTTCGCTTCCCGGCTCTTTTTACTGACAATACTGTATTACTCAACATATCACCCAGCTTCTTAACCTCTATTTCGTTTCCTCTGGATGGTTTCATCATGTCGATTTTTCATCTCCCAGATTCATTGGCATTACAACGTAAGTACATCCAGCTCCCACCTTCAATACCCCTGCAGTACCAGGATCTTTCAACTCTAACAGAATTCCTTCTGAATCAACATTTTTAAGGAAATCTAATAAAAATTCCGGGTTTAGGCCTATCTCTAACTCTTCTCCGGAATATTCTACCGGAATCACCGTTTTAGACTCACCCACATCCGGGGATAAACATTTTATTTCAAGTGTTTCACCAGAGAATTTAAACCTTAATAATTTATACTCGTCCGTCGTCATAATAGATACTCTACGGATAGCCGATGCAAATTTACTCCTGTCCATACTGATTTTTTTATCAAGATTTGTTGGGATCACTTCCTCATACTTCGGATATTGCCCTTCCAGCAACTGTGAACATAATGTTGAATTTTTTGTTTTTACAAAAAGACGTTTTTCTTCTATCCTCAATTTTACTAAATCTTCCTGTTCACTGGCAATTCTCTGCATTTGCAATATACCCTTTATTGGTATTATACAACTTTTTGAAATACCTTGAGGATTATCTATTTTCTTCTTAACTTCGCTTAATCTTCTTCCATCATTTGCAACCATTTTTACATGATTACCGTTTATTTCCAGGAAAACACCACTAGTACCATGTTTAGTTCTGTCCCCTAAAATAATAAATGCTGTCTTTTTTATCATATCCAATAGAACATCTTTATCTATTTCTACACATTCTTCTTCAATGAATTGGGGAATTGTTGGAAAACCATCAGGATCTGTACAGAGAATCTTAAAAAAATTATCTTTTCCTTTTATTACACATTTCTTATCTTCTTCAGTTATTTCTATATCTTCTTCAGTCCATTCTTTAACTATTGAAGAAATTTGAATTTCAGGTCCAACCATTTTGCCAGGAGTTAATACTTCAACAGAATCTATTAAATAACTAACACTAACTTCCATGTCCGTAGTAGATAGTTCTAAGGTATTATTTTTTGCTACAATTCTAACATTCTGTAACATCGGATTTACATTTGAACCCGATATAACATTTTCTACTATATGAAAACCTTTCCTTATTATTTCTTTCTTACATTTAATTTTCATTATGTTGTTTTTATTAAGTGAAAGTTAGTTAGGTATAAACAGTGTGTTAATATAATATATTACTTTATATTTAAAAAATTATTATTCTTATTACTATTATAGGTCATCATTAAAAAGCTAAATTTTACATTATAACTTATAACACATTTTGTTTTAAAGAGTTACAAAATAATAAGCTTGTTCATAAAATGAATACACGTATAGTCTTTCATGTAAATTACCTGTCAAAAAATACGTTGTTTAATACACAAAAAAACAAGTTTTCCTGTATATTACATTATATTGTCTTAATATTAGAAATTATATCTACAGTACGTGAACAAAGAGTTAATGCTCTTGTTGTTTAATAAGTGTGCTTTCTAATTTTCTTAATGTAGAAGACATATTTCGGTCGATAGACTTGAGCTTTTTAATTTTGTCATCTGCATGCATGACAGTTGTATGGTCTCGACCACCCATATAACCTCCTATTTCTCCTAATGATAAATTAGTAAACTTTCTTGCCAGGTGCATTGCGATCTGCCTAGGTAATGTAATGGATTTAAGCTTTCTTTTGGAATGAAGCTGAGAAAGCGGGACACCATAATGTTTTGTAACAGTATTTAGTATTTTTTCAATACCGATATTATGCTTTTGTTTTGAAAACCCCCTGATTACCTGTTTTACGAGACTTAAGTCTATTTTACTTTCATTCATCATCGCGTATCTGTGAATATTTGTGAGCGTTCCTTCAATCTCTCTAATACTTGAAACGACATTATCCGCCAGGTAACAAGCAACTTCGTAAGAGATTTCCATATTTAGTAAAGCAGTTTTTTTTTGAATTATAGCAACACTGGTTTCAAAGCCGGGAGGATCTATTCTGGTTATCAATCCCCATCTGAATCTTGAAATAAGACGTTCTTCTATTGTTGGTATTTCTTCCGGAGGACAGTCGCTGGATAATACTATTTGTTTTTGACGTGTATAAAGCGCGTTAAATGTATGGAAAAATTCTTCTCTGGTACTCTGAGAGTTTGCCAGAAAATGTACATCGTCTATTAATAGAACATCAATCTGTCTATATTTATTTCTAAAACTGTCCCAATCGCCAGTTTTTATGGTAGAAATATAATGATTTACAAAACTCTCACATGGTAAGTATAGAACCTTGTGCCCACTTTCTTGTAGACGTAATAATATTGCATGAAGTAAGTGTGTTTTTCCTAAACCAACAGAACCATGGATAAACAATGGATTGTACGCAGTACCTGGTGATTCAGAAACGGCGAGAGCTGCTGCATGTGCCAGGCGATTGCAAGGTCCTACCAAAAAATTATTAAAGTTGTAATTTTTATTTATGTAAGAAGTGCTATCTACACTGGACGAAGAAGAACGGTTTTGAACATCATTTATTTCAGGTTCTAATGAACCGTTGTCATCAACAATAAATTTTACTTTGCGATTAGATATAGAAGCTTCTTCTAAGGACAATGTAACAACATCCATATAGTTGTTTTCTATCCATTCTCTACAGAACGAATTCGGAGTATGAATATATATTTCATTTGCATCGAGTTTGACTAAGCCAAGACTTGAAAACCATGTTGTAAATTGTTGTGGAGTAACTTTTTCTTTAATTTTGGCTTGGATAAGTTTCCATGTTTTCTTTTCGCTGGTAGATAGATATTGGTTCATATGATACGAAAAATGTCTCTATTAATTTGCAAACCGGAAAGTATAAATCTGGGAATTGTTACTGAAAATTGTAGCGGTATAAACCAGACGTTATCCATTTTTTTCTTTTATGATTAATTTTCTGGTAATTTCTTTTGCCACGCTTGAATTAGTCCTAGGTCTGGTGTAAAACCCATTATCCAAGGGTGAGATTATACCTTTACCATTTTTAAATATCAAGTAGTAACTGAGTCGTTATCAAGATCATTAGTACTTTACAGTTGTCAATGTATTATCATCATTTTTTAAAATATTGACCCCCTAACTAATAATATGGTATATTCCAACGTTCTAGTTTTGAATTAGTACTCTTTTTTAATTATCAGTTAAAAAGGGGGAGAAATAATGATGCAGGAATCTATTGAATCTCAATCAGAAATAACAATGGGAAAAGCTAATATTACGAAAAAGATGACAACTGGTGAGGTAACAGAGAAATATCCTGCAACAAAAGCGGTGTTTTCAAAGCACTTTGGCAAGAGCTGCTTTGATTGTCCTGCATTTGGTACAGAAGATATAAACTTGGCATGCATGATGCATAATACAGATGTTGAAATGTTTGTTAATGAATTAATTGAAGCAGTCCGGAAGGGAATTAATCCGGATTCATAAGAAACGATCGAGAGGAACAGTTTGAATTTAATAAAATTACGAGAAAAAGTTCAGTTTGGCGAACAATTTCGCCCGCAAATCTTGTGTGCATCACCTGATGCAAAGGTTCCTATGATATGTTTAGAGCCAGGCCAGGAAATACCGGCGCATCCAAGCGGTACAGGCGTATTTTATGTACTGGAAGGAAAGGGAGTTATGTCTCTGGATGGAGAAGAAATAGAGTTGTCAAAAGGCAAAGTAGTATTTGCCCCTGGAGGTTCAGAGAGAGGTATCAGGAGTATCGAGAGACTAGTTGCGATTGCTGTTCATATTAGCTGAAAGGGATGGGATGGGAGAATTTAATTTAGAAGATTTTGTAAGCTTTTCCGAAAACAATGCGGTATTGACAGATTTATGTGATTCTGAAAAAGTACGAGTCAATCTTCTTTGTATGGAAGAAGGCCAAACGGCACTAGAAGATACTAATGATCAGAAGGTGGTGGTCATTGTCAATACGGGTAGTGGTTCCGTTGTCACGGGAGAGGTAGAGCAAGAAGTAGAAGAAGGAACTCTTATCATGTTTGAAAGCGGAGAAACACGTTCACTTAAAGCAAAAACAAAGCTAACTGCTTTAGTAACGACCATACTTAAAGGGTAACTTTCTCGTTTTGAAAAAAATTAAAGCGAGCATTACACCGTAAATTAACAATAAGGAAAGGAAAAAACAAATGAGTGAAGGTAAAGTTATTACACTGGACGTACAAAATATTCCGCCGCGCGAAAGGCACCCGAAAATTTTTGATACTTTTGATTCTCTTCAACCGGGAGACAAGATGATATTAATAAATGATCACGATCCAAAACCGCTGAAGTACCAGTTGGACGCAGAACGAACAGGTCAAATGGATTGGGAATATATATTGTCCGGTCCAGAGGAGTGGAAAGTAGAAATATTAAAAAAATAATACACAGAGTATGAACATAAGAAATACGAGAAAGAGCTAAGAACGGTAGAAGTATTAATCTTCATATAAAACACCTTCGTTCAGGAGTTTTTCAAGCCTATTCATACCTTCCACAATATTTTCCATGGATGTTGCGTATGAGATTCTAAGGTGGAGGTCAGAGCCGAAACATACTCCTGGGACGAAGGCCGTTTTGGCTTTATCTAGAATCAGATTTGCCAGATCAACAGAATTGGTAACCTTCTGGCCGCAAATATCACGATTATATAAACCGGAGATATTTGGAAATACGTAAAAAGCACCCTTCGGCAACATGCAGGTTATTCCGTCTATATTATTAAGACGTTCCACGATATATTTTCTTCTCTTGTCAAATTCTTTTACCATATCGGTAATTGTTTTTTCTTCTCCTTGCAGGGCAGTAATTGCTGCTTTCTGTGTGAAAGAGTTTGGGCCAGAAGTTGAATGATCCTGAACGAGTGTTGCGGCTTTTATGATATCTAGGGGACCGGCCGCATATCCAATTCGCCAGCCTGTCATTGAGTAAGCCTTTGAGAATCCATTAACGGTAATTAATTTTTCAAAAAACTCTTGTCCGAACGAAGCCGGGCTGACATGTTTTTCCCCGTCATAGATAATTTTTTCGTATATTTCATCTGATATTATGTATAGACCTGCGCTAACTGCAGGTTGGACTATTTCGTATAACTCTTCTTTTGTATAAAGACTACCGGTGGGATTGCTGGGACTATTTATTATAAGCACTTTCGTCTTTTCAGTTATGCTGCGCTCAATATCGCTTTTTGTAATCTTAAAATCATTTTCATCGGAAGATTCAATGAATACTGACTTTCCTCTTGCGAAGGTAACCTGTTCCGGATAGCTTAGCCAATATGGCGAAGGAATTAAAACCTCGTCTCCATCATTACATAAAGCTTGGAGACAGTTAAAAATCACCTGTTTTGCACCGCATGAAGCAAGTATCTGTTGGGGCGAGTAGTTTATATTATTTTCTCTTGATAGCTTCTCACATATAGCCTCTTTCAATTCTGGAATTCCTGAAGTTGGAGTATACTTTGTGAAACCACTTTTTAGCGATTCAATTGCTGAGGCTTTAATCGCTTCAGGGGTATCAAAATCAGGCTCACCGGCGCCAAAACCGATTACGTTTTTGCCTTCTGATTTTAGTTGTTTTACTTTACTGCCTAATGCTAATGTTGCAGACGGTTTGATTTTTTTTATAATGTTTGCTATAGTCATTTTAGAATATTCTCTTTATGGTTTTCAGTAATTATAAGTGCAAAGTTGCTAGTTTATTAAAATAACAAGTAACTGTCAATTTGTATTTGTCTCTAAATGTTTTGTAATTGACAATTTTATAAGTTAACGGTTATAATCCCAAGCTTACATTAGGCGTTATTAGTTATAAAAGTTTTAAATTTATCTTCTAATTTTGTGATGTAGTCTTAAGTAACGCCATCTATTTCCCATATCGGGTGATATTTTTAGAAGACGACAATTTATATACGTTATTGAATTACCTACCACAAGCATTATTTATGTTGTTCCTGCTGTGTTTCTCCGCCTTTTTTTCTGCTACAGAGACAGCCTTTTTTTCATTGACCAGAGAAGAGGTTGATCGGTTTGGCAAAAGCAATAGTAAGTCTGAGAGATTAGTACAAACACTTCTGAAAACACCAAAGAATTTACTAACAACCATATTGCTTGGAAATATGCTGGCAAACATTGGATTTTACTGTACTTCTTATGGTCTTGCCCAAAAGATAGCAGTTGACAGTCCATATGGCGGCATCTGGGTCGTGGGGACTGTCTGCATTATCAGCCTTCTAACGATTATTATTATGGGAGAAGTAATTCCCAAAAATATTGCAGTAAAGATTCCGGACCAGTATTCCAGGTGGGCAGCAATACCTATCTACCTCTTTGATAGAATCTTTTGGCCCTTTCGAGTTATTTTAACTTCAATTATTAATTCAATAAGCAGTGTTTTTGATAAGGGCAGTGGCGATGAAAAATGTGTTACAATCGACGAATTAAAGATGCTTGTAGAGTTTAGCGAAAAACAGGGTATTGTCGATCAAGAAGAGCGTTCTATGATACATGGAATCCTGGATTTTAAAAGAGCGCAGATAAAAGAGATAATGCTTCCACGGGTAGACATGAATTTGTACGACATTGCTGATCCGGTACAAGGGCTCATTGATCTTGCGCGGAAAACAAAAGAGACTAAATTTCCAATTTACGAAGAGACACCGGATAACATCTTGGGTATTGTTCATGCAAAGGACATTTTTCTCAACCCAAAAGCACAATTGAAGGATATTCTGAAACCGGTTCAGTTTGTTCCAGAACCGAAGAGTATCGAAGGCTTGTTACGACAATTTAGACGTGAAGGTAGCCAGTTGGCTATTGTAGTTGATGAACATGGCGGTACGGCAGGACTAATTACACTTGAAGACATTATAGAAGAGATTGTCGGTGAAATACAGGATGAGCATGAGAAACCCAGAGAGACCATTAATAAGATTGATGAAAATAAATATCTGATTTCCGGCAATCTTAGTCTGCGTGACTGGTCAGATACTTTTGGTGTGGAAATAGAACCAATGGGTGTTGATACTATTGGCGGACTTGTTATTGCTCTGCTCGAACACATTCCTCAAAAGGGCGATTCAGTTAAATATGAGGATTTTGTTTTTACTGTCGAAGGTGTCAGGAAAAAACGTATTACATCAATACTGCAGGAAATAAAAGTGAAAAGCAAGTCAGACGAGGAAGAAAATGATTGAATATTATCTGTTAATTCTATTCATTTTGTCCTCTGCGTATTTTTCCGGAATTGAGATCGCCGTTTACTGTGTTAATCATGTCAGATTACAATATAATGTGGACAGGGGAAACAGAAGCGCAAAAATTATTAAGAAATTATTAAATGACCCACAAGCCTTGATATGCACGATATTAATAGGTAATAATATTGTAAACTACCTGGCATCTGCAATCTTTACGAATATCATATCAGAAAAAGTATCTTATGCGAATCCCGGGTTGGCCGCAACGCTGATTTTAGCACCAATTATGCTGATTTTTGCAGAGGTTATGCCAAAGGATATATGTCAAAGAAATGCCGATAAATTCCTTTACTCGGCATCACCCGGCATCAGGTTTTTTTCCCAGATTTTTTTCCCTTTAGTATATATTTTGAAACTGGTAAATAAAATTCCTCAATTGTTTTTAAAGAATGCGGGCAAAAGGACAGCAATCTTTACGCCATATAGATTAGGATTTTTTATAAGGGAAGGAGCCAAAGAGGGTGTCATCTCCGGTTATCAGGATATGATGACCAGAAACATTATGAGGCTTGGAAGTATTCCAATAAGGAAAATTATGATACCACTTAATAGTGCAACTGTGGTCTCGTCCGAAGTAAATGCAGAGCAAATGAAGGTTTTAGCAAAAAACGTAAGATTTTCCAGAATACCAGTTTTTAAAGGTCAGAAAAGTAATATTATTGGCGTAATTAACCTGTTCGATTTTTTGAGTGTTTGTACAGAAGATTTAAAAATAAGTGACTTCTTGAAAGAAACCGAACACATTACTGCAAATACACTTATAGACGATGCACTGGTAAGAATGCAGAAGATGAAACAGCGAATGGCCATCGTTATCGACAAAAATAATATACCAATCGGAATAGTAACAATTAAGGACCTTGTAGAAGAGATTGTTGGGGAATTAATGGAGTGGTAAAGGTAAATACTCTAAAAAAATCAGTTTGACATTTTTTTTTAAAACAATAGAATTTGACTTTGTCACAAACTTAGTCAAGAATGGATGATATTACTAACTATAAGTAATA